>JAQXTF010000043.1 GCA_029219345.1 Eggerthellales bacterium | reverse complement strand
AGGTCATTCGACAAGATCAAGGTCGCGGAGGTCAAGAGGGTGTACGATAAGCTCAACAAGCGGCCCCGCAAGCGCCTAGGGTACCGGACGCCGTACGAAGCCCACTACGGCAAGCCGTTGCACTTGATTTGAAGATTCAGGTTAAAAACTGTACAAAAATGCACGTTTTCTACGCCTTCAAACGAAAGGCAGCACATTTTGCGACTCCACAATCTCTTCCACCTGGGCAAATGCACACAGCAAAGAGGCCCAAGGGAGTTCAGGCGTAGAAAACGTACATTTTTGTACAGAATCGTCTGGAAAAGTTGATAAACCTCGCGCCAACGTCTGTTGACAAGCTTGAAGCCAACGGGTAGGCCTCTTATCTCGACATACGGCTAGGGCATCACCAGGAAAAGCAGTTTGTGCCACGATGGTTGTTTAAGAAAATGAGCCCTATGAGCTTTATTACATTAATGAAGAAACCGATGGCATACATCCCGCGCCACGCAAAAGCATTTGATCCCAGCATATTTTCAAACGACATCGAAGCCTCTCAATCTGCCTCCGAGGCAGCAAAAGAAGCCCCAGCTAACACTGTGCCTACTCGCCGCGATTTGTTCGCTGGCGGTGCTGCCGCGTTGCTAGCTGGCGCTTTGACTGCCAAGCCTTCTTTGGCCTACGCCGCCGAGGGCGATGAGGCAACCTAAGAGGACATCGCTCGTCTTACCTGCGAAATCGCCGATCTAGAGCAAAGCATCTCCCTAATGGACAACCGCATGGGCAAAGCCGAAACCAACCTGGCTAAAGCGGGCGACGTCTCTGATAAATTCCCTCTTACCGAATCTGACATCGCCACCTTCCTTCGCCCCCATATTTCGGAGTAGGCCGTCTCCGTATTCAAACTTCAACATTTCAGCGACACTCACGCGGCAATTAACCCCACCCAGGCCACCCTGCGTCTTATGGACCAGCACGAGCACCACGCGCGCGTGCATACGGGCGACGCGGTGAGCAATCGCTCTGAGCAGGACTTTAGCTATTTGGCGCCCTATGATTTCATGTTTACCATGGGCAATCACGACTGCATTTTGCTCTACGGCACCGAACACTGGGTGGCATCAGGGTACGACTGGACCAAACAGCCCTCCCAGGCTCAGCTTTACGAGAAGTTTTTTAAGCCCACCCTCAGGAAAAATCCCGTAGTCATCGAGACCAACAAAACCTACTGGTATCGCGACTACGAGGAATTCGGTATTCGCATTATTGGCATCAATTCGTGCCTCAGGGACGACGAATTATTCCAGGAGCATCTTTGGTTTGAAAACGTTCTGGCTGATAGCAAAGACAAAAACCTTAAGGTTTTTGTCGCTTGTCGCTATCCACCCTATGACGTAAAAGCAACCCCAAAACGCCACCAGCGCCTATGTATACCTGCGCCCCGCCGAAGGAACCCAGCAGCAGGTTTCCCTGCACGACAAACGCTGCGCCCTTTGGGGAAGCACCGCCGACCATTCAGCCTTTGATCTGTCAACAGCGATGGCTTCCTAGACGCCGTTGACGCCTCCCTCATTCAGACGCTGTTTTTCCAAGGAAGATGACACCACTGACCTGAGCTGGTAAAATAGACAAGTTCGCAACAGAAGCCCCTTGTGAACGCACTCAAAACACACCACTATCAAGGAGCACACTATGAAAGCATGGACGTTTTCCTCCTGCCGTAGCACCCTCGCTGCCACGGCGCGCAAAACGCTATCTGCCTTCCTGGCCATCACTTTGGTTTTCCTCTTCCCCTTCCCTGAACGTGCATTTGCCGAAACCGCCGGCGACGGCACCGCAGAGAACCCCGTTGTCATCACCACCGAGGCCCAGCCGAATACCGAGATGACCATCGAGGAAATCATGGCCTCTTTGTACGAGTTCTCAATGGAAGAAGACAGCCTCAATGCTCTGGATGCCGACGGCCCCGTTGTTGAACTGTATGGCACCTACGAATGGGATACCGCAGCATCGGAAGCACTCCATAGCTTCAGCTCAAGCGAGTACGCCATCATCGCCAGCGGCGTCACCGCCGTCGACGCACTTTCCGCTACGGCCCTGGCCGGTGCCTTAGACTGCCCCATTTTGCTGGCAAGCACTGACTACCTGCCCTCCGCCACCACCGATGCGCTGAAGGAGCTCGGGGTCAATAAGCCCATCATGGTGGGCGGCCCCGCAGCCCTGACCGACAATGTGGCGGACGATATCGCTCTGGCAACAAACGCTAAGCCCTTGCGCCTGTGGGGCAACGACATCATAGACACCCAGCTTGCCATCTTCGAACACGGCAGGAAAGAGCACCTATGGGGCAGCGATTGCATTGTTGCTCAGGGTATTCTGTCGTACGCCGACGCCCTTTCGTTTGCACCCATCGCCTACAAGCTGAAAGCTCCCATTTTCTTGACTGACGAAGATGGCTTGCTTCCCAATTCTTCCCAGGAAGCTTTCGTGAAAGGCGACTTTGACCGCGCCCTTATTGGCGGCGGCAACGTTGTAGTCTCCCCTGAAACCGAGGAGCTGCTGAGAAACCTCCTTCAAGAAGACGAGCCCAATGAAAGCGTGATTCGCTTGGGCGGCCTCACCCTGTATGATACGAGTACCGAAATTGCCCAATGGGCTGTAAACAATCATATTCTGACCTGGGATAACGCCGCTTTTGCAACAGGCCGAACCATGACCGACAGCCTGGCCGGCTGCGCCGTACAGGGCCGCGATAATTCCGTTATGCTGCTCATCGATGAAGGCTATTACGCCACCCTCGACGCCATTGCCAACAGCGGCCAAAGCGTCTCCCAGATCAAGATTTTCGGCGGCCCCGTGGTGGTTACTGAAAGAACGCGCGTTGACATCGCCAATGCATTGGGCCTTGATTACACGCCGAACTTCCCTCAGCCCAGCGTGTATTCCTACGATTACTACTCCATGAGCACCTACGAATTTGCCCAGATGGAAGTTGGCATGAAGGTGAATAGCGACGGCAGCCGCTCAGACGTATACGACATCCTTGATTCCATGGACCCCACCAATTTTGATAACACCACTTCGGAGTTTATGGAGTTCGTGAACATCGGCGCAGGTTATTCTGGCATTTCCGCTGAAACCATGGACAACTTCATCGCTGCTAATTGCGTCTATTCCGAGTCACGCTACGGCGCGACCAGCAACTTGCGCGGCATTGGCTCTGCTGTCGTTGAGGCTTCTCAGACCTACGGCGTGAACGAGGCCTACCTGCTGGCTCACGCTATCATCGAAAGCGCCTGGGGCTGCTCTGAGCTGGCTCAGGGCTGGATCATGGTTGACGGCGAATGGGTCAATTGCGGCTACCTGAACTTTTTTGGCATTGGCGCCTTCGACAGCGATCCCCAAAACGGCGCCAGCTTTGGCCGCTACTACGGCTGGGATTCACCCCGCAGCGCCATGCTGGGTGGTGCCTATTGGATTTCCCGCTATTACATTCACTCCGACAGGTATGTGACTGGCGACCAAAACACTCTGTGGAAAATGGCTTGGGACGCTAACTATGCTCAGTACTACGGCACCTGCAACGGCAGCCACCAGTACGCAACTAGTCGCAGCTGGGCCATTAACATTGCCCTGACCATGGACAGACTCTACACCAGACACATGGGCCGCTATTTCGACTTCGACGAGCTTGGCATTCAGGCCATTATCCCCGTTTTCAACGATTAACAGCATCGCCCAGAAATGAAAAAAGCCCTGGTTTCTATCAGGGCTTTTTTGTGTCTACGCGTTTGCATCCGACAGCGAATCTCAACCTACTCTTCGATGCCTGGTAAGTCCTTTTCGCGCCTAAAGGTCTTGGTGCGAGTGATGAGAATGGCACCAATCAGGAAAGGCAGCCAAAACACAATACCACGATACACCAAGCCAATGGCAGTGCCGGCGGCCGCAGTCTGCCCAAAAGCGGTGAACGCCACCACCACGGCGGCTTCCGAGAAACCAACGCCTTGGGGCGTAAGGGACACCATGGCAAACAGGGTGGCAATAATGTATCCGCATAGCAGCACGCCGCCCGCCTTCACGCCAAAGGAAACACCCACCAAGCTGAAGCAGGCAAGCTCGCACAAGCTGGCGAACAGAGAGCAGCCGTACGCCTTAATGGCCGGCTTGGGATTGCGCAGAATAAGGCCTGCCGCATCGGAGAACATATCGATGACTCGCTTAGCCCACGGCTCCATTGGCGGGCGCTTGATCAGACCCAACACGCGATTGACCAGGCGCTCAATGGGATGCAGCACCTTCAACAGCAGGCGCGGGTTCTTGTGACCTAAAAACATGATAGCCACCATAGCCGCCACCAAAAACACCACCACAACCGCCGGGATGAACCACAAAGGCGACATATGAGCCGCCGGCACGGTAATGGCCAGACCCACAATCATAAGCAGCATGAAAGCGCCATCAATGGTGATCTGCATGAGCAGCGCGGCCGAAGACGCCTTGCCGGGCTCAATGCCACGACGGCGCGCATCGTCCACCACCAACGACATGCCCGCCAGGTTCAAAGACGGCGCCACCGTGTTCGTGAAGAACGTGCCAAAAACCAGGGGCAACGTGGTGCGCGGGTCCATGCGCTCGCCCACGGCCTCGAAGCAAAACGAGTAGCCAAAACTTTGGGAAAAATACTTGCACAGCTGGGTGAGCGCGGCCGCCATCAGAGGAATCAGCGAACCTTGCTGGATGGTTTCAGACAATTGGACAAGTTGGTCTCCGCGTAGGAAAACCACTGCAAGCACCACGATAATAACGGCGCCCACCAAAAGCATTTTGAAATCGAATTTCATGGGGCACCATTATATCGCAGCTTGCCCCGCGCGCTCGAATGTTAACGATTTATGCACTTTCGCCGCCTTGCCTGCTCAGCTTCTCCATAACTTGCTATACTGTGCCCGTTGCTGCGACTGACGGAAATCGTGGAAAACCACGGGGGAACAGCAACCGCTATAACGCCGACCGTCTGGGCAAGCCAAAACCTTTGAGGGTTGGCCTGCCTTTTTTATTTGGGCGGCACGCCAGCTCAGAGGCGGAAAATCGAGAAAGGACTTTCATGGAAAACCTGGTTGAGCTTCTTCAGAACAACCCCTATCCCGGCCGCGGCATCGTGGTGGGCAAAGACCGCGTGTACTATTGGATCATGGGTCGCAGCACCAACAGCCGCAATCGCGTATTTACCCTGACTGAGGACGGCATTCGCACCGAGGCTCACGATCCCAGCCTGCTGGAAGACCCCAGCCTGATCATCTATCACCCCGTGCGCACCATGGGCGACAAGCTGGTTGTAACCAATGGTGATCAAACCGACACCATCGTTGAGGAAGGCTGCTTCATCAAAGGCTGCATGAAGCGCGAATACGAGCCCGACGCTCCCAACTTCACCCCCCGCATTTCCACCTGCATCAGCCCCGATGGCTCCTTCAAGATTTCCATTCTGAAGCACAATGACGGCCGCTGCCAGCGCAACTTCTTCTGCTACGAAGGCTGCGAAGAAGGCAAGGGCTACTTCATTTCCACCTATCAGGGCGACGGCAACCCCCTGCCCACCTTCGCCGGTGAGCCCATTGAGGTAACCATGCCCGAGCCCGACGAGGTCTGGGCTGCCCTGAACGCCGACAACAAGGTGTCCCTGTACTGCAACGTTGCAGGCGAAGTAACCATCTACAACAAGAACTTGGGCGACTAAGGAGAAACCATGCAGGAATTTGAACTGAAATACGGCCTGAACCCCAATCAGAAGCCGGCCAAGATTTACATGAAGGACGGCTCCGAGCTGCCCATCGCCATCCTGAACGGCCGTCCCGGCTACATCAACCTGCTGGACGCCTTCAACTCTTATCAGCTGGTTCGTGAGATCAAGGAAGCCACCGGTCTGCCCGCAGCCGCTTCTTTCAAGCACGTATCTCCCTCTGGCGCCGCTGTTGGCAAGCCCCTTTCCGACATTGACAAGCAGATCTACTTCGTAGACCCCGAGGCCGAGCTCACCCCTCTGGCCTGCGCTTATATTCGCGCTCGCGGCGCACACCGCCTGTGCTCCTACGGCGACTGGGCCGCGCTTTCCGACGTGTGCGATGCCGCCACCGCCAAGTATTTGCAGAGCGAAGTATCCGACGGCATTATCGCTCCTGGCTACACTGACGAGGCCCTGGCTATTCTGAAGACCAAGAAGAAGGGTAACTACTGCGTCATCCAGATGGACGAGAGCTACGTTCCCGAAGTTCAGGAATGCCGCGACATCTACGGCGTTACCTTTGAGCAGGGCCGCAACAACTTCACCATTGACAAGAGCCAGTTCGAGAACATGGTTACCGAGAACAAGGAACTGCCCGAAGACGCTCAGACCGACCTGCTGGTTGCTCTGCTGACCCTGAAGTACACCCAGTCCAACAGCGTCGTTTTCGTGAAGGACGGCCAGACCATCGGCGTTGGCGCTGGCCAGCAAAGCCGCGTGCACTGCGTGCGCCTTGCCGGCGAGAAGGCCGACTTCTGGTACCTGCGTCAGCATCCCAAGGTTTTGGCTCTGCCCTGGGTTGACAACGTGCGCCGCGCCGACCGCGACAACGCTATTGACGTGTACATCTCCAACGACTACGAAGACGTGCTGGCCGAAGGCGTATGGCAGCAGACCTGGAAGACCAAGCCCGAGGTGCTCACCCTGGAAGAGAAGAAGGAATGGCTCAAGACCCTCAAGGGTGTAGCCGTTGGCTCCGACGCATTCTTCCCCTTCGGCGACTCCATCGAGCGCGCCGCCAAGTCTGGCGCTCAGTACATCGCTGAGCCCGGCGGCTCCATCCGCGACGACAATGTCATCGAGACCGCCAACAAGTACGGCATG
>JAQXTF010000042.1 GCA_029219345.1 Eggerthellales bacterium | reverse complement strand
GGCGCTGTAACCAGCGCAAATACCTTGGAAGAGATGATTGCCGCCCTGGGCGCTTACGCGGGGAAGGGGGGCGAGCTGTAATGAACGGCTTTCTGGAATACGTGCCGGGCGACAGCTTCCTGCACAAGATGAACCCCGTGGCCAAGCTGCTGGTATCCTTCATCATCGTCATTGCATGCTTCGTGACCAAAAGCTTCATCGTACTGGCCGCCATCCTGATTCTTGACGCCTTCCTGGCCGCCAGCTGCGGCCTGACCAAGCAGGCCCTGGGCCTGGCCAAGGCCGTGGCCATTTTCTCGCTGCTGCTGGCAGTGCTTGCCCTGCTGTCCACCCCTGAAGGTGACGTGCTGATGGCCCTGCCTTGGGGCTACATTGGCACCGAAAGCGTGCTGAACGCCATCCGCATCATCCCGCGCCTGGTTGCCTGCGCTGTGCCCCTGTTCTTGACCTTCTATGTGACCAAGCTCACCGACATGGCCAACGCCATGGTGAAAATTCTGCACCTGCCTTACAAGTATGCCTTCACCTTCACCAGCACGGTGCACTTCATTCCCGTGTTCATGAACGACATGAGCGGCATCATGGAAGCCCAGACGGCCCGTGGCGTGGAATTCGACGGCGGCTTTGCCAAGCGTGTGAGCCTGATGATTCCCCTGTGCGTGCCCCTGCTGGTAAGCAGCGTGCGCAAGACCAACAGCGCCGCCATTGCGGCTGAAGTGCGCGGCTTCAACCTGCGCACGCGCATGAGCGGCTTCAAGGAATATCCCTTCGGTTCCCTGGACTTCATCGCCTTCGCCGCTGGCATCCTGCTGGTGATCGCCGGCATCCTCGTTCCCCTGTAGTGTGTCAATCGGGGACGGTTCTCAACTGACACATTTTGACCGGCTGCCTTCGGGCGGCCGGTTTTCTGTCTCCTCTTGCTCCCCAGTGCATAATACCTATCTTGCCACTAGGAATTATTTTCTGCCAAATATTATATTCCCATTGACTAACTAGGAATTAAACGGTATAACTGGAGGTGAGAAACACAGAGTGCCGCGAGGCACGATAATTTCACAAGGAGACAATCATGAAAATCTACGCAGACAATGCGGCCACTACCGCTATGTCAAAAACCGCCATCGACGCCATGATTCCCTACATGGCCGGCACTTTCGGCAACCCCTCCAGCCTGCATTCCGTGGGCCAGGAAGCCGCCGAGGCTCTAAACGACGCCCGGACCCGCATCGCCGCCTGCCTGGGCGCGAAGCCTCGCGAGATTACCTTCACCAGTGGTGGTTCCGAGGCTGACAATCAGGCCATCCTCACCGCCGTGAAGATTGGCGCCCGCAAGAATAAGAAGCACATCATCACCACCGCTATTGAGCATCACGCCATCTTGCACACCTGCAAAAAGATGGAAAAGCAGGGCTGCGAAGTGACCTACCTGCCCGTTGACAAGGACGGCCTGGTTACTGCCGAGCAAGTGGCCGCCGCCATTCGCCCCGACACCTGCCTGGTAACCATCATGTTTGCCAACAACGAAATTGGCACCATTGATACCATCGCCGAAATTGGCGCCGTGTGCCAGCAGGCCAACGTGCTGTTTCACACCGACGCCGTGCAAGCCGCTGGCCACGTGGCCATTGACGTGAATGCGCTGAACATTGACATGCTGAGCCTTTCGGCCCACAAGTTCCACGGTCCCAAGGGCATCGGCGTCCTGTACGCCCGCCGCGGTGTGCCGCTGGCAACCCTCATTGAGGGTGGCGCCCAGGAGCGCGGCAAGCGCGCCGGCACCGAGAACATCCCCGCTATCATGGGTATGGCCGCCGCGCTGGAAGAGGCCTGCGCGCAGATTGACGCCACCGCCGCCAAGCTCACACCGCTGCGTGATCGCCTGATTGCTGGCCTGGCGGAAATTCCCCACAGCATCCTGAACGGCCACGCGGAGAAGCGCCTGCCCAGCAACGTGAACTTTTGCTTCGAGGGCATCGAGGGCGAAAGCCTGCTGCTCCTCCTGGATGACAAGGGTGTGGCCGCTTCTTCCGGCAGCGCCTGCACCAGCGGATCGCTGGATCCCAGCCACGTGCTGCTGGCCATTGGCCGCATCCACGATGTGGCCCACGGCAGCCTGCGCCTCTCTCTGGGAGAGGACATCACCGAAGAGCAGGTGGATTACCTGATCGCCGCCACCAAGGACGTGGTGGCCTACCTGCGCGGCATGTCCCCTGTGTGGCGCGACCTAACCACCGGCAAACGCGAATTCATCCTCTAGCCTCTCCGAATCTTCCCGAAAGGATTACCACCATGGCACTGTATAGCGAAAAAGTAATGGACCATTTCCGTAACCCCCGCAACGTGGGCACCATCGAAAACGCCGATGGCATAGGCGAAGTTGGCAACGCCAAGTGCGGCGACATCATGACCATCTACCTGAAGATTGACGACGACGTCATTTCCGACGTGAAATTTGAAACCTTTGGCTGCGGCAGCGCTATTGCATCCAGTTCTATGGCCACCGAGCTCATCAAGGGCAAACCTGTCTCCGATGCCCTTGCTTTGACCAACGCTGCCGTGGCGGAGGCCCTTGATGGCCTGCCCGCCCACAAGCTGCATTGCTCCGTGCTGGCCGAGGAAGCCATCAAGAGCGCCCTGAAGGACTACTACGACAAAAATGGCATCGAATACGACGCCTCCCAGTTCCCGGATTGCGAGAACTGCGATCACTGCGAAGCCGAGGAATTTTCCATCGCTTTGGACTAACGCGTCCGCTTCGCCTCTTTGCCTCTTTTCTGGAAGGCCGCCATCTCTCCCTGGCGGTCTTTTTTTGCGCAGCGTTTGACCCCAACAAGGCACCAGGGTTCATTGTGCCGTGCCGCGGGAGGGGGATTTGTCATGCATTTGCCCCCTCGCGCGTGTTTTTCTTCCGCAAATCGGCCTCGTAGGGGTTAGGGAAGTGTTGGATGTTTGATAATTGGAGTATCAATTATTTCTTATGAAGGAGTTCGTATGTGCGGAATTGTTGGTTATACCGGTTCGCTGGCGGCGGCGCCCTTCTTGATTGAAGGCCTGCGCAAGCTGGAGTATCGCGGCTATGACTCGGCAGGCGTTGCCATCAACGGCGAAGGAGGCCTGCAGGTGGTGCGTCGCAAGGGCAAGGTTGCTGCCTTGGCCCAGAGCGTGAAGAGCATGGATCTGAACGGCACCTGCGGCATCGGCCATACCCGTTGGGCTACTCACGGCAAACCCAGCGAAGTGAACGCACACCCCCATACTTCCTGCGACGGCAAGATTGCCGTGGTGCATAACGGCATCATTGAGAACTTCGCCGAGCTGCGCGAAAAGCTGGAAGACGCTGGCCACACCTTTGCCAGCGCTACCGACACCGAAGTCATTGCCCATCTGGTGGAAGAAGCCTACATGGGCGATCTGTTGAGTGCCGTGCGCACCGCCACCGAGCGCATTCATGGCGCCTACGGTCTGGCTGTGACCTGCGAAAACGAGCCTGGCGTCATTATTGTCACCCGCAAGGACAGCCCCATCGTGGTGGGTCAGGGCGAGACTGGCGCTTACGTGGCCAGCGACATGATTGCCGTGCTGGAATACACTCGCGACATCGTGGTTATGGCCGACGGACAGTTCGCCAAGCTGACCCCCGCAGGCGTTGAGTTCTTTGACATGTACGGCAAGCCCGTGCAGCCCGAAATCACCCACATTGACTGGGATGTGGACACCGCCGAAAAGGGCGGCTACCCCGACTTCATGTTGAAGGAGATCCACGAGCAGCCCCGCGTCATTCGCGACACCCTGGCCGGCCGTATGGTGGGCGGTCACCTGAGCATTGACGAGCTGGACATGACCACTGAAGAATTGAACCTGATAGAGCGCGTGACCATCATCGCGTGCGGCACCAGTTACCACGCGGGCCTGGTGGCCCAGAAGCTCATTGAGCATTGGGCGCGCATCCCCACTACCGTTAGCGTGGCCAGCGAGTTCCGCTACGATGACCCCATCATCACCCCCACCACCTTGGTGGTTGCCGTAAGCCAGTCCGGCGAAACCGCCGATACCCTGGCCGCCATTCGCGACGCCCGTGTGAAGGGCGCCAAGGTGTTTGGCATCACCAACGTCATTGGTAGCCCCGTGGCCCGCGAAAGCGACGGCGTCATCTACACCAAGGCCAACAAGGAAATCGCGGTGGCCTCCACCAAGAGCTTCTTGGGCCAGGTGGTCAGCTTGACGCTTCTGGCCATGCTGTTGGCCCAGGCCAAGGGCCGCATGCGTTCCAACGAGATTCGCGCGCTGTTCCGTCAGCTGGCCGAAACCGCCCAGCAGGTGGAAGAGATTCTGAGCGACACCACCGCCATCGATGAGGCTGCTGTGGCCTGCAAGGACGCCGCCAGTGCCCTGTTCATCGGCCGCGGCATGGGCGCTGCCACCAGCTACGAAGGCGCTCTGAAGCTGAAGGAGATCAGCTATCTGCACGCCGAGGCCTACGCTGCCGGCGAAATGAAGCATGGCCCCATCGCCCTGATTTCCGACGGCTTCCCCGTGATTGCCATTGCAACCAAGGGCCCCGTGTATGACAAGGTGGTCAGCAATCTGCAGGAAGCCCGCGCCCGCGGCGCCAAGATTGTGGTTGTAGCCACGGAAGGCGACGAGGACATCAAGGCCCATGCCGATCACGTGATTTACATCCCCAAGGTGAACGATTACTTCATTCCCATCACCGCCAGCGTGCCGCTGCAGCTGTTCGCCCGCGCCATCGCCCTGCTGCGTGGCTGCGACGTTGACCAGCCCCGCAACCTAGCCAAGAGCGTCACGGTGGAGTAGGCGCCCGCACCTCTTTTGCGCTTCAGCCCCTGGCCTTTCGGCTGGGGGCTTTTTGCTGTCGGAAAACCGGGGCGCGTCGGTTTTTGGCGCATCTTCTCATTAAAGCCATCTTGAGTGGCTCTTTTTGTAATTTACGCACCCTAATCTCTTTGGGACACTTGATGCAAAGAAACCAACCGAAGGTGAGAGCATCATGTTCGTCCAAAAATATCTACAGCGTCTGGGCATGTCCGAGGTGCCGGGGCTTTCCAAGGAGGCCCTGGACCAGTTGGCTTACGCCCATCAGCTGAACATTCCCTTTGAAGACATTGACATCTACGATTTGCACTTGCCCGTGCCCCTGGACTTGACCGCTTTGGAGGCCAAGATTCTTGACCGCGACCGTGGTGGCTACTGCTTTGAGCTCAACGCCCTGCTTTGCGCGCTGCTACAGCGGCTGGGCTTTCGCGCGTGGGGCATTCCCGCCCGCGTGGTTGACCTGGGCCAGCTGAGCGACACGGTGAACCATCGCGCCAACATGGTGGAGCTGCCCGAGGGACGCTTCGTCATTGACGTGGGCCTGGGCGGCGCTATGCCTCCCTTTGCGGTGCCCCTGGACGGCACCCGTTGCCAGCAGCGGGGGGAAGTGTACTGGGTGGAGCCGGCGGAAGAGTTTGGCGCCGTCTGGTTTTGGCTCAAGCGCCTGCGCGGCAAGGGCCTGCTGGATGACGTGGACAAGGCCCGCGCTCAGGTGCCGGTGATGCTCTTCGGCATCGAAGAAATACCTGATGAGGAGTGCCAACGCATTAGCGACCAGCTGTCCCAGGGCCCCGAGGCGCCCTTCCGCTTCGAGCGTCTGGTGAACCTGCGCACGCCCCATGGCTATCGTGCCATCACCAACGACACCTACATCTGCGTGGAAAACGGCGTGAAGGAAACCTTGCCTGTGGCCGACAACCTGTATGACCTGCTGTGGGAGCGCTTCGGCATTGATGTAAACCGATAGGCTGGCGGCACCGCTGCCCGCTACTGCAGGCGAATCTTGCGATACATGATGGCGAAGAAGCAGCTGCAGAAGGCGATGGACAGAAAGTCGGAGATGGGCTCGGCCAACACCACGCCAAAGGCGCCCTGGAAGGGCGGCAGGATGAAGGCCAGGGGAATGAACAGCACAATCTTGCGCACGGCGGCCACAATGAGAGAGCAAAAGCCGTGGCCCGTGCTCATGAAGATGGTCTGAATGCCCAGCTGAATGCCGAAAAGAGTCATGCCGCTCAGGAACAGGGGCACCATCTGCGCCGTGCGTTCAATGGTGTCGGGGTCGCTGGTGAACAGGCTGATCACCTGGGGCGCAAACAGCATGAGCAGCAGCGTGGTGGCGGCGTTGATCGCAAAACCGGTGGCCACCAGGCGCTTCATGGTGTCCTTAGTGCGCTGCGCCAGCTTCGCGCCGTAGCAGTAGCTCAAGATGCCCTGAGTACCCTGGGTAAAGCCCGACGACACGCCAAAGCACATCATCTGCAGCGTTTCCAAAATGGTCAAAGACGCAACCCAGGCGTCACCGCCAAAGCGCTGCATCTGGGCGTTGAGCACAATAACCAGCACGCCTTCGGTGCTGTTCACGAAAAATCGGCCGATGCCAATGGAGAAGATGCGGCGCACGGTTTCGACCTGCAGCTTCAGGGCGTCGCGGCGAATGCGGAAGGCGGAATCGGGACGCTGCAGACGCCTGCCCAGTATGGTCACACATACCAGCTCGGCAATGACGGTGGCGGAGGCGGCGCCGGCAATTCCCCAGCCAAAACCCATGATGAATAGGGCGTCTAATGCCACGTTGACCAGGGAAGACGTCACATTCGCCTTCAGCACCTCCTTGGAGCCGCCCTGGCCCAAAAGCAGCATGGAGAACACGTGGGTGGCCAAGATGAAAGGCAGGCCAATCAGGTAGATGTTCAGGTACAGCTGGGCGAAAGGCAGGGTGTCGGGGCTGGCGCCGAAGGCCGAAAGCAGCGGGCCGCCGAAGAGCAGGCACAGCGCCAGCTCCACCACGGTGACCAGCACCAACAGCGTTGCGGCGTTGCCCACGGCCACCTGCACGCCGCGCATGTCGCGGGCGCCCAGGCGCATGCCCGCCAGGGGAGCGCATCCTGCGCCCAGGTAGGCGCCGAATGACTGGATGACCGCCAGCAGCGGCAGCACCACGCCCAAGCCGGTGAGGGCCTGCACGCCAATGTCGGGAATGTGGCCCACGAAGGCGCGGTCCACCACGTTGTACAAAAGCGCCACCAGCTGCGATGCAATGGCGGGCAGCGCCAAGCGGCGCATAAGGGGCCCCAGAGGCTGGGTGCCCAGAAAGCTTTTGTCGGGCGCGGCGGGTTTGTCGGACGCGGCGGACGCGGCGGGTTCGGTCATAGAAGCGTCAGCTCCTAGAAGCGCTCGTAGTGCACTTTGGCCAGCAGTTTGTCGGTGAGGGCGGCCGGGGCTTTGTGCTCGGCGGGCACGCCTACCGAAAGGGTTGCTTCCAGCACGTAGCCTTCGGGCAGGCCTAGCAGGTTGGCCACATAGGCCTCGGTGGAGGCACCTTCGGCGTCAGCCTTGCGCATACGGCCCTGAATCCAGCAGCTGCCCAGGCCCAGAGCGTCGGCTTCCAGATGCATGTTGGCCATACAGATGGAGCAGTCTTCAATCCAGGTGTCGGCGGCCTCTTCGCGAGCCACCACCACAATAGCGGCCTTGGCGCCCAGCAGCATGCGGGCGGACCCTTCCACGCGCATGGCGGCCAGGGCGGCCAGGGTTTCGGGGTTGCGCACCACAATGAGCTCCCAGGGGCGAATGCCGCGGCCGGCGGCGGAAAGCAGGCCGGCTTCCACAATGGCATTCAGCTTCTCATCAGGTACTTCTTCATCGGTGTACCTGCGTACGCTGTGGCGGCGACGCAGAGCCGCCAGCACATCGGTGCCCGGCTGGCCCACGTTGTTGGGATTGTTGGCGACGATCTCAATCCAGCAGCCATCGGGGTCTTCAATGAAGTATAGGCCCATGGTGTTGTTTACGAAGCACACCACGCCCATTTCCTCATGCAGGGCGCGGTAGGCGTCAATGTCGTCCACGGCGAAGCATACGTGGGTGTCGCGACCACCGTTCACGTAGGGCTCGGTGCGGCCATCGTTCCAGGTGAGCTCCATCTGGAAGCCGCTTTCCTCGTTGGCAATGAACACGTTTTCCCAAGAATGATCTTCGGGCCCCATGCGGCGTACCACGGTCATGCCCAGGGCCTTTTCGTAGAATTCCAGGGATTTTTCCAGGTCAAGTACGTGAATGCAGCGATGAATTGCTCGTGCGTGCATGATGGTTCCTTTCAATAGGTTTCAATTGTGCCCTATGCATTATACGCTTCAGGCTGGTAGGAGTGCCTGTCCCCCTTGCCAGCCGTTGCCATCAATCTTGCTCCATCAGGCGGCGAAGGTAGCGCCCCACAATGTGGGCGAAACTGGTCACGTTGGTGGTGTAAGTGAAGTCTTTGCCAAAGATCTTCTTCTCGGCGTACAGGTTTTCCTCGTCGCCCACGAAAATGCCCAGCACCGCAATGCCCTGGTTGCGCAGCTTGCGCACCTCCAGCGCGGTGTC
>JAQXTF010000041.1 GCA_029219345.1 Eggerthellales bacterium | reverse complement strand
CAGCGTCGAGCGTTCCGCCGTTCGGCAGAACGGCGGAATAGATTACTGCAGCGCCATGATCTTCTCGACGCGACCAGTGTGGCGACCGCCGCCGAACTCGGTGGCAAAGAAGGTGTTCAGAATGGCCTGGTTCTCTTCCTCGGTCACGTAGCGGGCAGAAAGAGTGATCACGTTAGCGTTGTTGTGCTCGCGACACAGAGAAGCCCACGTGGTGTTGTTGCAGTTGGCAGCGCGGATGCCATCAATCTTACAAGCAGCAATGGCCATGCCAATACCGGTGCCGCACACCAAAATGCCGTAATCAACTTCGCCGGAAACAACCGGGGCGCAGCCCTTGGCAGCGTAATCGGGATAATCGCAGCGGTCGTCGGAATCGGGACCGCAGTCAACTACCTCAATGCTCTTGCCTTCCAAGTAGGCAATGAGCTTCTGCTTCATTTCGAAACCGGCGTGATCGCTGGCAATGCTAACCTTCATTCAAGTCTCCCCTCGTTCGACGCACGGCGGCCTTCCAACCGCGCAGCAAATCCATTCGTTTGTCGTGTTCCATATTAGGAGAAAACGCTGTGTCTGACGCGCGCAATGCGCGAATAGCGTCCAAATTTTTCCAAAAACCGGTGGTCAAACCCGCCAGAAACGCCGCACCCAAGGCCGTGGTTTCCGTATTGGCCGGACGGCGGATGCCGCGCTCCAAAATGTCGCTTTGGAATTGCATGAGGAAGTTGTTGGCGCTGGCGCCGCCATCCACGTTGAGCTGGCTCAAGGTGACGCCCGAGTCGGCCTCCATGGCAATGACCAGGTCGGATACCTGGTAGGCCAGGGCTTCCAGGCAGGCACGCACAATGTGAGCGCGCTTGGCGCCGCGGGTCAGGCCCACAATGGCGCCGCGAGCTTCCGCATCCCAATAGGGAGCGCCCAGGCCCGTGAAGGCCGGCACCACGTACACGCCAGCGGTGTCGGGCACGCTTTGGGCAATGGCCTCGGTGTCGCGCACGTCGCTGATGAGTTCCAGCTCGTCGCGGAGCCATTGCATGAGCGCGCCGGCGATGAACACGCTGCCTTCCAGGGCATATTCCGTGCCCGCCCCGGGGGCCGAAGCCGCAATGGTAGTGCTCAGGTTGTGAGTGGAACGAGCGGGAGTGGCACCCGTGTTCATAAGCAGGAAACAGCCGGTACCGTAGGTGTTTTTGGCCTGGCCCGGCTCAAAGCAGCACTGGCCGAACAGGGCCGCCTGCTGGTCGCCCGCCACGCCGGCAATGGGAATACCCACAGGCACGGATGGGTGGCTGGTGACGCCGAAGATGCTGGCGGAAGGCTTCACGTCGGGCAGCATGCTGGCAGGAATGCCCCACAGCTCCAAAAGCCAGGGATCCCAGCAGCCTTCGTGGATATTGTAGAGCATGGTGCGACTGGCGTTAGTGGTATCGGTGGCATGCACGCGGCCATGGGTCAGGGTCCAAATCAGCCAGCAGTCGATGGTGCCGAAAGCGAGTTTTCCCTGCTCAGCAGCTTCGCGGGCACCTTCCACGTTATCAAGAATCCAACGAATCTTGCTAGCGGAATAGTAAGCGTCGGGCAATAGGCCGGTCTTTTCCACCACGGCGCTGCGAATCTCAGGGGTGTTGCAAATCTGATCGACCAGGGGCGCCGTGCGGCGGCACTGCCACACAATGGCGTTGCACACAGGCTCGCCGGTTTCGCGATTCCACACCACAGTGGTCTCGCGCTGGTTGGTAATGCCAATGCTGTCGATGTCATCGGCGGAAAGGCCCTTTGAAACCAGCAACTCTGTCAAAGAGCCCAGCTCAGAGGCGAGAATTTCCTGCGGGTCATGCTCCACCCAGCCCGGCTGGGGGTAGATTTGCGTGAAAGGACGCTGCACCACGCCGCACACCTGCGCCTGGCCATCAATGAGCATGGCGCGAGAAGAAGTGGTGCCCTGGTCCAGAGTGATCACGTAACGTTTCATTACAGGTGCGCCTCCAGCCATTTCAGCAGGTCGTTGTAGACCTTTTCCTTGTCAATTTCGTTGTGAATCTCGTGGCGCATGCCCAAATACAGACGCAAATCCACATCGGCGAAACCCGCCTTGCGATACGCCCCGAACACCTTTAGAACCCCGCGGCCGCTATCGCCCACGGGGTCATCGGCGCCAGCCGCAAAGAATACCGGTGTGTCCTTGGGAAGCTCCGCCATGTGCTTGGCGCCCGCCAATTCCACCAGCAGGTCCATAAGCACGGCGTAGCCGCCCACGCTGAACATGAAACCGCAGGCAGGGTCAGCAATGTAGGTATCAACCACCGCAGGGTCAGTGGACAACCAGTCAAAAGATGTGCGGGCATCTTTGATGGCTTTTCCGTAGGCGCCGTCAGCCATGCCGTTGATGGTTGCACTTCGGTAGGTTTCACCCTTGGAAAACGAAAGAGCGCGAGCCAGCGCTCGGCCGCCCAAAGCCACCGCAGCCGGCTGGAAGCCCGTGCCGCTCAAGATGCAGCCCGCCAGGTCGGCGCCATGTTTTGCCAGGTAGAGGCGGGAAATAAAGCTTCCCATGGAGTGGCCGTACACAAAATACGGCACCTGCTCGCCATAGCGTTCCTCCATGATGCCGCGCAAAGCATGGACATTTTCAACGAGGATGCCCTTGCCCGTTTTCGCAGGCATGACGCCCCACTCTTCAGGGGAGCCGACGCTTTGTCCGTGGCCGATGTGATCTTCACCACACACCACAAAACCATGCTGCGCGAAAAAGCGCGCCAGATGGTCGTAACGCTCGATGTATTCGCTCATGCCATGGACAATTTGGATAATGCCACGCGGTGTCTCCAGGGCTTCATCCGTCCAGATCACCGCATGCATAGGCTTGCCATCGCCCACGCTGGGGAACGTAAATACCTGCATTTCAATGGAAGACTCGCTCATAACGCCTCCTTCGTGTGACAGATTGCGTCGGGTTTACTTTGTCACGTTTATGCTGCCTTGCCGCAGCACCACCGGCTCCGTGCCGGTGCAATCAATAACGGTAGATGCTTGGCCCTTGCCGCCGGTGCAGTCTTCGCCACGCACCACGGCCGCCGCTTGTTCCAGCAGCTCAGGGTCCAGTCGTGCGTCAAGGGAGACGGCCGGCTGCCCCGAGATGTTGGCGCTGGTGGTGGCCAGGGGAACACCCGCCGCGCGGATGAGGGCCAGGGCCGTTTCAGACGCCGGCATGCGCAGACCAATGGTGCCTTCCGCCGATGCGAAAGCCGCCGGCACCGCCTCGCTTGCCTGCACAATGAGGGTCAGGGCGCCCGGCCAGTGTTCTTCCGCAGCTTTGCGCGCCCAATCGGGCACGTTGCAGCCGTAGGTGTCCAGGGCTTCGGGACCCGCCACCAGCCACGCCACCGGCTTGCCCTCGTCGCGGCGCTTGATGCGGAACAGCTCCGCCGGGGTCTTGGCAGGGCCCACAGCAACGCCCACCCCATACACCGTGTCGGTGGGGAAAACCACCGCGCCGCCAGCAGCCAAAGCTGCCCCAGCGCGCAAAATGTCATCAGTCGTAGCCATGCTTCCATTGTACGCCCAAAAGGCAGCAAGCATAGCGAACCTGGTTCAATTGCAACTTTTTTGGATTTTGGGCCAAATGACCCCACCCGACAAAAAACGCCCTCCGAAGAGGGCGCCGAAAAGATGAGCGTTACTGCGCGGAGAGCTTATGCCTGGGGCTTGCGCACGTGAGCAACAGCTGCGGTGAAGATGACGTCTTCGTCGCCTTCCGCAGTCTCAACGGTGTAGTTGGACTTGTAACCCTGGCTGGGGGATACAATGTGGGCATCCAAATAATCGGGACGGTTAAAGCCCAGGTCGCCCAGCATACCTTCGAAATCGCTCTTGTAGGGAGCAGCCTGAATGCTGTTGCCCAGGCCGCGAGCCTTCAGCACAACATCAGCGTTGCGGGGAGAATCGGCCACAACGGTTTCGGCAATCAGCAGGCCGCCGGGCTTCAAAACGGTGTAAATCTGCTCGAAAACGCGCTGCTGGTCAAGGGCCAGGTTCACAACGCTGTTCACGAATACCACGTCGCAGCTTTCAGGAGCAATGCCTGCGCTTACCAAAGCCTCGGGATAGCCATGCAGGAAGGTCATGTTGTTTTCCTTCAGGCCGTTGTCGCGCCATGCGCGATCGCTGCGCTGGTTGGCTTCCTTCAGGTGCTCGTCAGCCCATTCCAAGCCAATGACGCGACCGGTATCGGACACGCGGTCGGACAGCTTGAACACGCCCTTGCCACGGCGGGATCCAATATCCAGAACCGTCTTGCCCTGCAGGTCTTCAGGCAGGGTCATCTTGCACAGAGAAGCGAAGCCGTACTCAAACTGAGCGCCGGAATAGTAGTCGGCCAGCTCGGCAATGTCGCGCTCGGCCTGGGTTGCAGCAGCCTTGGCGGCCTTTTGCTTAGCGGTGGCGCCGTCCAGCTTGCTTGCGTCAAGGTTCAGGGCCTTCACGCGATCCTTCAGATCAACGTTATGCTTGTCAACCAGCATGTCGTCGTTGTGAGCATAGTAGCTCTCGCTGCCAAAGTGGTTGATGAACTGGCTGGTCGCCTTGCGGGCGGTAAGCTCGGTAACGAATACCAGGCCCTCGCGACCATCCACGAACACCTCATCAAGGAAGGCGAAGGCGGCATCCAGCTTGGCGGTGGCGGCCTTCAGAGAACGCTCGAAGTCGCTGACGCAGGTGCGGTAATCGCCATGGACAATCTCAAATGCCTCAATACCGGCAGGCTTGTTGGCAACAACGCAGTCGTTGACGAAGTTCTCCAGGGAATCAATGAGGCGACGCTGGCGACGAATATGCTCGGAAGCCAGGGTGCCCGACACCTTGCCGTTCTTCAGGATGTCGCGGCGCTCGCGCAGCAGAGCACCCAGGGTATCGTCCACGGTGGCGCCACCTTCCAGCAGGGGGCGAACCTCACGCAAAGCGTCGCGGGTGCTGGCCAGCACGGCCTCGCCAGTGAGCACGTCGGCCATCTGGGTGCTCAGAGAATCCAGAATCAGGCCCAGCAGTGCCAGACGCTCGTCGAACTTGGCGTCGCGTGCGCGCTGTTTGATTTCTTCACCGGCCTGACCAGCCAAAATAGAGTCAACCTGGTAGTCAGAACGGTACTTGTTGAACAGCAGGTAGTAAGAAGCGAAACGATCAGAAATGTCATCATCCTGCAGGAACTGCTCAATGAGGTTGCGGTCAACTTCCTTGCCCATGTGCTCGAACAGCTTGATGATCTCAGACAGGTCTTCCCAACCACGAGCGGTCACGAAGCGCTTGCCAGCAGGAGTGGAAACAACGGAATAGAAGTTTTCCTTCTTCAGATCAAGGAAGGAAAGCACAGCGGGATGAATCTCATGGTCGATGGCATAGGCGCGCCATGCGTCGAAGCGGGGCTCAACAACCACCTTGCGCAGACGGTCCAGGGTCACGATGTCGAACTCGTGCACGCTCTTGTTGTACTCGGGCGGGTTGCCGGCGCACACCACAATCCAGTCATCAGGCACGCGATGTCGGCCGAAGGTCTTGAACTGCAGGAACTGCAGCATGCTGGGGTACAGGGTCTCAGACACGCAGTTGATTTCGTCCAGGAACAACATGCCGCGCTTGATGCCGGTTTCCTCCATGAAGTCGTACACGCTGGCAACAATTTCGCTCATGGTGTACTCGGAAGATTCGTACTCCAGGCCTTCATAGTTGTGGTGCACAATCATGGGCAGACCCAAAGCGCTCTGGCGCGTATGATGGGTCATAGAGTAAGACACCAGACCAATGCCCAATTCCTGAGCAATCTGGGTCATGATTGCCGTCTTGCCAATGCCGGGGGCACCCAGTAGGAACACCGGACGCTGCTTGGAGGGGTCAATGTAGTACATGCCCTCTTCGTCTTTTGCGAAGTAAGCCTCAACGGTATCCTTCACATGCTGTTTCGCTTGCGCAATATCCACCGCAAACTCCTTTCAACCATTCGGCGGCAACACGTACCACCAATTGTATCCACACGAGAAATTACTTTCCGAACAATTCCTTACAAATTGAAGATTTCCTCTTCATCCATGACCACTTTCATGGCCCACGGTGGCACCGTAATATGGCTTGCGCCCTCATCCAGGAACACGAAGGCGGTCTCAAACTGAGGCGCCAGCTTGGGGAAGGTGCCCTTGCCATCGGTGAAGTAGATCAGGCCGCGCAGGTTTTCGAACTCGCCGTTGTCCACCATTTCCTGCACGTACGAGAACACCGGGCGGAAGTCAGTACCGCCGTAGCCGTACACGGTGAACTCGCGGCAGAACTTCTCCAGGTCTTCCACGTGCTCGATCTTCAGGTCGGCGCGAATCTTATCATCGCACTGAATCAGGTGGATGTTCACCTTGTCGCCGAAACCTTCGGTCTCGCGCAGGATATCGTAGGTGCGGGTGACAAACTGCTTCACCAGCTCGCCCGAGCAGGAACCCGACGTGTCAAGGGCCACCACGAACTCGCGCACGCGGTTGCTCTCCTGATATTCCAGGGGCTCTACCAGGGGCATGTTGCCGTACATCTCCATGCCGTAGGTGTAGTAAATGTAGTCGAACTCGTCGTCGTTGATCTTCATGTCCTCACCCATGACGGCGAACTGGCGCAGGAAGTCGTTGTAGTTTGCCAAGCGCCTGTTGGCAATAGCCAGGTTCTCAGACAGAGCGCCCGACTTGTCTTCCTTCTGACGGGAGAAGGTTTCCAAGTCAACTTCCATCTGCTTGGCAATTTCTTCCCATTCCTGACGGGCCTGCTCCAGCTCTTCCCTCACCTGCTGTTCCAGGGCCTCCAGCTGGGCCTCGTCCATTTCGGGCTGGTCTTGCTCTTCGGCATCGCCCTCCTGCTCGCCAGGGGCATCCTCTTGAGGCTCATCAGCCTCATCGTCGGTGTTCAGCGCATCTTCCTCAGAATCGCCGGAATCTTCCTCAGTCTCGTAGGCGTCATGGGTTTCGGCGTCTTCGCCCTCTTGGGGCTGATCGTCCTCGTCTCCCATCTGCTGAGACTCCATCTCAGCCTCATCGGGGTCGTCCATCAACGTGGGGGTCTGGGGCTCTTCAGGCTCTTCAGGCTCTTCGGGCTTGTTGGCCTCATCCTGCAGGCGGTCAGACAGGTTGCGCTTGCGAATGGCGGCTTCCTCATCGCTTTGGGTGCCCTGCCCCTGCTTCTCGCGATTGTTGGCCCATGCCTCATGGGCGCCACGCTGGAACAGCTGACGCAAATCCCACACCTTGGCAGCGGTAAAGCCCTGTTCAAGAGCGCGGGGGTCGTTCAGCTCGGCACCTGCAAACACGCGATACAGCTTGGTGGGGGTCATGCGGCCAATACGCTCTTTGATGAATTCCAGCTCTTCCCTACGGCGTGCGTCATCGGCGCAATCGAAGCGGCCTTCGGCCATTTCCAGCGCAATGGACTCCACAATCAAGTCGCAAGCCAAAGACCACGCTGCCGTGTTCAGATGCTCCTCGTCCATGGGGTGGCGGAAGACGCAGTGCAGCAGCACGTGCAGGTAATCGCGCACAACCTCATTGCGACCCTCGTCAAAGCGAGCCAACACGAACAGGGGGCTCATATAAAGAGACCTGCCGTTGGTGTCGAAGGGCAACGGATGAGGATCCAGGACCACCGGCATCTTCCACAACGCCGTATCCATGAAGCGATACGACATCATGAGCATGGTGCGCGCCTCATTCAGCACGTCCATGGCCAGGCCGTTGATCATCTCGGAAAAGGAATCGTGGTGCTCCCCTTCCGCACCGGTGGGCGCTGCCGCCTCAGGAGGTTTAAGGGTTAGGGTTTTCTCTTTCACTTCTCTCATGGCAAAAACACCTACAAATCAAACTCAGACATAACATCGTAGCCAAACTTACGACGACGAAGATCAAACAAGAAGCTCACCAAATCGGTGTTATTGGCCTCGCTGGCCAAATCGATAACCGCAACAACGTTATTCTTGGTAATAAAGCCCAGGTCAAAGAGCTGTTCGAAGCCCAGCTTATAGTTGTTCTTGGCAAACACCTCCACCAGGTCGGCCAGGCGGTGGGAAACAATGTCGGTGAAGCGGTTGCGCGACTTTTCCGCAAGCAGCACGGGATTAGCCAGGCGGTCAAGAGAATGGGCGCCAATGCCAAACACGCTGGGGGTCCAATACATGGAGTCATCGGAGCGCTCCACCGCGCCCTCCAGATCCCAGCCGCGGAACTCTGGGGCAACCTCATCATGGGCTTCGCCATCCACAAAGAGCTCTTCCTTCACATCGGCGGGAATGTGACCCACGCTCAAGCCCTCCGCAAGCGACAGGCTCAAGGGCTGGAAGGAGCGGCGCAGAGAGTTGTTGCCCGTGGAATTGGAAGGATAGCGCAGCACCAAATGATCATGACCGTCAATGGGATTCTCTATCAGACGCACCACAATCTGCTGAGGCAGGGCGGTTGCGTGGAAACAGCCCGGCTCGTAGAAGGTTACGCCGTCATGGGTTTCAACGGAGAAAACGCGAGCGGCGTTAGCCAAAAAGAAGGAGCGCACGTCGGTGCAGAAATCGGGCACCGATACGTTCTTGCTGCTGCCATAATAGGCAATAGCTGCCACGCCGCCGCCACCCAGGCGTCCGCACAGCACGTCACCTTCGTAGAAAAGCAGGGGGCTATCGGGCTCCACCACCACTTCAGGAATCAGGTGAGGGTTGGTAAAGCCGTTAAGCTCGTTGGTCAAAAGCGACGTAGAAGCCAAAAACTCCGTGGTACGAGGCAGGAACAGACGCTGCAAGCTGGTACCCACGAAGGCATCCTCGCCAATGGCGCGCAGGGCCAGGGAGCCCTCCACGCAGCCCAGGGATTTGCAGCCAGCAAAGGCGCGCTTGCAAATGAATTCCAGCCGTTCGGGCAGCTCAACCAGGGTTAGGTTGGTCAGCTGGACGAAGGCTTCGGGGCCAATGGTTTTGGTGCGGGGGTCCAGTTCATAGGTGGTAGCCGAGCCATTCAGCAAGGTGACGAAGAACAAATCCTCACCTTCCCAACGATACAGGCCCTGCTTCTCGTCCATGAACAGCAGCTCGCTGTCTTCCGGCACCGTGATGCGCGGCACCAGTTGGCCGTCAACTTCGCTGGGAATGCCGCAGAAGCGAGCATCCAGCTGCCGCATGGTGCGGGGAATCACCAGATGAGTGATGGCGGTGCGCAAAAACGCCTCGCTCCCAATGCACGTCAGGCCTTCGTTCAATTGAATGTCCGCCAGATGCGAGCACTGGTAAAACGCCTTGGCCTGAATGGTTTTCAGGCCAGAGGGAGCGCAAAAACTCTCCAGGCCGGCATTGAAGAAGCAGAAGGTTTCCAGCACCTCAACGGTTGAGGGAAGCTCAACCTGCTTCAACTGGGCAATGTTGGCAAAAGCCTTGCGGCAAACGCGTGTGCATCCGTCTTTCACCTGGTATGCGGAGCACGACACCGCCAAAACCAACAGCGCATTGTCGCTCTTGCGGTAAATGCCCTTGCCATCGGTTTCCAACCAGGGGTTGCGGGGGTCAATCCACACATCTTCCAAGGTGGAACCTTCAAAAGCGCCCACTGCCACTTCCTTTGCATTGCAGCCCACGCGTAAATGCTTGATCTCGCGGCCGCGGAAGAGGCCCAGGGGAATCTTCTTCGCCATGCTGGGCAGGCAAAGGGTGTCAATTTCGCGAATATCTGTAAGGAGCGAGGTGTCAAGGGAAAGCAAGGCATCGGGCAGCGCCAAATACTCGAACTCGGTCATGGCCGCCAAAACGCTCAAGCTATTACGGGTTGCACCTGCAGACATGGTCAGTCGGGAAAGATTCTTGGTGCCCGTGAACACCTTAGGACCAAGCTCGTCCACCAGCTTGCCCTCAATAAAGGAGGGGCAAACCACCGTGTTAGATGCGTTTTCGCAAGCAACTATGCGCACCGTATCGCGGGACGTCATGCGATAGCTGAAGACGTTGCCCTGGGGGTCTTTGTACGTGTACTTGGGGGCATTATCTTCGGCAGCAAGCCTGCTGGGCAGGCTGAAAGCCGCACGCATCTCGCCCATGGTGGGAATGGTGTTTTCGGCAAGAATGGACAAATCAAGGGGCGTCAGCGTTTGAGCAACCACCTTTGCCACGCGAATGCCATCCACTGCAGCGCTCATAATGCCGCCGGCGTATCCGGCTCCTTCGCCACAGGGATACACGCCCGTCGCAGAAGCACCCTGGCTGAAGGTGGCCTGTAGGGTCTCGCTGTCACGCACCACGCGCACCGGGCTTGAGCTGCGGGTTTCCACAGCGGTCAAAACCGCGTTGTCGCTGGCAAAGCCCTTGATGCGACGGTCGAACTGGGGCAGCGCTTGCTCCAGCGATTCGCTAACGAACTCAGGCAGGCACTCGTGCAGGTCGCTCCAGGCAACGCCACGAGCGTAGCTGGGGGTCACCTTGGGGCAATTCACCTGCTTGCCGGCACCCTTCTTCTTGGCGCCGCGCAAAAAGTCGCCCACGCGCTGAGCGGGGGCGGCATACGGTGCGCCGCCATTTTTCTGGGCCAGGTCGTAGGCGGCCTTTTCCAGCTGGCGCTGAAACTCCACACCAGCCAAAGGATCGTCGCCCGGGAAATCAGAGGGATCAACGCTAACCAGCACGGCGCTGTTGGCGTTTTCGCCATCGCGGGCATGCACGCTCATGCCATTGACGCACACGGCGCCTTCTTCGCTGGTGGCGGCCACCACTTGGCCGCCGGGGCACATGCAGAAGGTGTACACGCCGCGGCCGTTATTCAGGTGCGCGGAAAGCTTGTAGTCAGCCGCGCCCAAAGCAGGATGGCTGGCGAAATCGCCGTACTGGGCGGTATTGATAAGGCTTTGGGGATGCTCGATGCGCACGCCCACCGAGAAGGGCTTACGTTCCATGAACAGGCCTTTTTCCTGCATCATGGCAAAGGTATCGCGGGCGGAATGACCCGTTGCCACAATGGCAGTTGTCGTGGCGATGGTTTCACGCTGGCCCGTTTGGGTGTTTTCGGTCACCACGCCGGTAAGAGCGTTGTCTTCAAAGATAAAGTCCACCAGCTGGGTGTTGAAGCGAACTTCGCCGCCCAGACCGATGATTTCCTGACGCATATTGCGCACCACATCGCGCAGCTTATCAGTGCCAATATGGGGCTTGGCGTCAATAAGAATCTCTTCGGGGGCGCCCGCCTCAACAAACCATTTCAGCACGGTTTTAGTCAGCGGGTTTTTCGTATTGGTGGTCAGCTTGCCATCAGAGAAGGTGCCAGCGCCGCCCTCGCCAAACTGAATATTGGTCACCGGGCTGAACTGACCCGTCTTCTCAAAACGCTCAACTGCGGCAACGCGCTCTTCCATGCAAGCGCCAAGCTCCAGCACCACCGGATGCATGCCCATGCGTGCCAGGTACAAAGCGGCGAACAGGCCGGCCGGGCCCGTTCCCACTACCACGGGACGCTTGAAAGTTTGGGGCAGCACCGTTTCGGGAAGATATGCGGTCTGCAGGCCGAATTCCACCATGCTGGCTTTGATGTCAGTCACGCGATTATAAGTGGGCAGGATAACGCCCTTGAAGTTGTAGCGCTCACCGCGCCTGCTTTCGTCCACATTGGCGGCGCTGAGCACGGTAGATTCCTCGGTATCGTTGCGCAGGGCCACCGATACGGTCATGACGAAGTGCACATCGCTTTTCTTGCGGGCGTCCACGCTTCTTTTCAGCACGTTTACCTGGTCAATGACGGTTTCAGGCACGCCCAATTTCAGCGCAACCGCTTTGCGCAGCAAGGGTTCCCCATCGGGCAGAGCTCCGTCCAAAGGAACAACAACGTTGCTTACTTCAAGCATTACTCACCTACCTATTCCCAAGCACTACGAACGGCGGGACCCGCCGTAAGCCGCATGCTTTCTATTGCCAAAGGCGCTGCCCTTGCGGGCGTGTTTCTTCAATTTCGCCAGAACGTCAGCTTCGCTTTCGCCTTCCACCTGGGCGCGCAGACGCACCACCTGATCGCGCAAGCGGGCGGCTTCCTCAAAGTCCATGCTCATGGATGCCGCTTGCATCTCTTCTTCCAGCGAGGAAATCATCTTCATAATCTGGTCGCGGCTGAACTCCGCCAACTCGGCGTTGACCTGGTCAGCCGTGCGGCCGCCCACCTCATCGGTGACGTAGGACATGATGTCGTTAATGGCCTTGCGAATGGTCTGGGGCTCAATGCCGTGCTCTTCGTTGTAGGCCATCTGAATCTCACGGCGGCGCCTAGTTTCATCAATGGCCAGCTTCATGGAATCGGTGATCTTGTCCGCGTACATGATCACGCGGCCCGACACGTTGCGGGCGGCGCGACCGATGGTCTGAATGAGGGAGCGATGGTTGCGCAGGAAGCCTTCTTTATCGGCATCCAAGATGGCCACCAGGCTCACTTCCGGCAGGTCAAGGCCCTCGCGCAGCAGGTTGATGCCCACCAGCACGTCGAATTCGCCGCGGCGCAGGTCGCGCAGAATTTCCACGCGCTCCAGCGTTGCAATGTCTGAGTGCATGTAGCGAGCGCGAATGCCCTGGTCAAGCAGGTGGTCGGTCAAATCTTCCGCCATCTTCTTGGTCAGAGTGGTAATAAGCACACGTTCATTGCGGGATGCCGCCTGTCGAGCCTCGTCGATGATGTCGTCAATCTGACTGCGAGTAGGACGCACCACAATTTCAGGGTCCAGCAGGCCGGTGGGGCGAATAATCTGCTCCACGCGAGCCTGGCTCACGCGCAACTCATAATCGCCGGGGGTGGCGGAGACGTAAATAAACTGGGGCACACGCTCCTCAAACTCGTCAAAACGCAGGGGCCTGTTATCCAAGCAGCTGGGCAGGCGGAAGCCATGCTCGGCCAGGGTTACCTTGCGGGAGCGGTCGCCTTCGTGCATGCCGCGCACCTGGGGCACCGTCACGTGGCTCTCATCGATGATGCACAGGAAATCCTTGGGGAAGTAATCGATCAGGGTGTAGGGTGGCTGACCGGGCTCGCGGCCGTCCAGATGGCGGGAGTAATTCTCAATGCCGCTGCAAAAGCCCAGGGTTTCCAGCATTTCCAAGTCGTAGTTGACGCGCATTTCCAGGCGCTGGGCCTCCAGCAGCTTTCCCTCATCGTTGAACTGCTGCAAACGGTCGCGCAGCTCGTCCTGGATGGTCACCAGAGCGCGATCCAGCTTGGGACGGGCCGTCACGTAGTGCGACGCAGGCCAAATGGGCAGCGCCTCGTACTGGGTAAGCTCTTCGCCGGTCACGTTGTCAATTTCGGCGATGGACTCAATTTCATCGCCCCAGAATTCCACGCGCACCGGGTTGTCGGCATAAGGTGGGAAGATATCCAGGGCGTCGCCGCGCACGCGGAAGGTGCCGCGCTTCAATTCGTAGTCGTTGCGATCGTATTGAATGTCAATGAGGCCGTAAATTACCTGGTCACGGTCCATTTCGCGCTGCTTGTCAAGGAACACGGCCATGCCTGCGTAATCAGCAGGGCTGCCAATACCGTAAATGCACGAAACGCTGGCCACCACAATGATGTCGCGGCGGGAAAGCAGGGCGCTGGTGGCCGCATGGCGCAGCTTTTCAACCTCTTCGTTAATGGAAGAATCTTTTTCAATGAAGGTGTCGCTGGCAGGTACGTAAGCCTCAGGCTGGTAGTAGTCGTAGTAGCTGACGAAGTACACCACCGCATTGTTGGGGAAGAACTCCTTCAGCTCTGCCGCCAGCTGAGCCGCCAGAGTTTTGTTGGGGGCCAGAATGAGGGTGGGTTTTTGTACCGCCTCAATGGTCTTGGCCATGGTAAAGGTCTTGCCGGAACCCGTTACGCCCAGCAGAGTTTGGTAGCGCAGGCCGTCTTCCACGCCCTTGGCCAGCCCGGCGATAGCCTGAGGTTGATCACCCGAGGGCTCATAAGGGGAAACCACCTGGAAAGGGGCGCTGGCCAGACGGGACAAAGGCAACTTACCTTCCATTTCTTCCCTATCCATCAGCTATCTCCCCTCTTCCATCGAGTACTGGCTCCACCAAGAAAGCACCTGGTCACGAAGCTGTTCAGCGCTGCCGTCGTTGACAAAGACGTAATTGGCGGCTTCAATGCGCACCTCATCGCTCACCTGGCGAGCAATGCGATTGCGCACATCTTGCTCTTCGCCGCCGCGGGCCACCGCGCGAGCAACACGAAGCTCCTCAGGGGCCGTCACCGCAATGACGCAGTCGTCCTTGGAAGCCCACGAAGACTCTTTGCCCTCAAAGTTGGAGTACTCCACCACCGCAAACTTGTGGCCCTCCTTTTCGAGAGCCGCCAGCTTTTGGGCGAAGGCCTGCTTAATGCGCGGAAGGGATATGCAATTGAGCTTATGAGCGTTGTCTTCAGAAGCGAACGCCACCGCCGCCAAAGCAGGGCGAATCACTTCTCCTTGCTCATCGAAAATATCGGGGCCAAAAGCTGCACGCATATCGGCTTTCACGACAGGCCACGTAAGCACCTCATGCCCCACTTTATCCAGGTCAATCAGGGGAATTCCCTGATTTTCAAGGGTGCGAGACACCGTGGACTTTCCAGCCCCTATACCACCAATAACAAAGATGGTTTTCATCGGCATCGCCCCCTTTCCCGCTAATTCTTCATCCTATATCATACTCCATAATTGGTAGGTAAAGACCTAGCCAGGTTGTATGAAAGTAGGACAAATCTAATACTTCTGTTTTATAAATAGCGCAGGGCCTCGGGCACCGTAATTTCCCTGTTTAGAGAAAGGGACGGCAAACCATAACCGCCATGGCAAAGGGGCAGGTAAAGCAGCATGGCCGTTTCGCTTTCGCGTGATGATGCGCTCCCTTCCAGGGTGTATTGAAGGGCCATGCATGCAGCCCGATAGCCGCGCATGCCTTTGCAGCAATCGATGAACTCTTCCAACTTCTTTACAGTGGTCAACGCAGCCCGCGGCGCCGTGCCGCTTTCTTGCGGTTTCTGCATTTCGCTAGCGCCGCCGGCCCATGGGGACAAGGCATGATAACGCTTTGCCACCGCAAGGGTTGCGGGGCGTTTTTCGCATTCTGCCAGTACCATCAGGCTGTTTCATAGGCTAAATAAATAGGTTCCATACATCCATGGTAGCAACTTTTCAAGGGGGGCAGATGTTGTTCAACACCCCCTACCGGGAAAAATTTTCTACCCTCGCACAAAAAAAGAGAGCCACATTACGCGGCTCTCTCGGCAATCCAAATGGAACGCTGAATTATTCAGCAGCCTCTTCGGTAGCAGGAGCTTCCTCAGCGACTTCTTCCTTCTTCTCGCGCTTGGGCTTACGAGCAGGGCGCTCTTCAGGCTGGATGGTCTCGTCGATTTCAATCTCGATGCCCAGTTCCTCAGCAGCAGCCTTCATGGACAGGGAAATGCGACGACGCTCGGGGTTGACTTCCATGATCTTAACCTTAACGGTCTCGCCAACCTTGCATACCTGAGCGGGAGTATCGATGTGCTTGCCAGCCATCTCGGAGATGTGAACCAGGCCCTCAATGCCAGCGGACAGAGCGATAAATGCGCCGAAGGGAACAATCTTGGTCACGGTGCCATCAGCGATGGAGCCAACGGGGAACTGCTCGACCAGCTTCACCCAAGGATCTTCGGTAGTCTGCTTCAGGCCCAGGGAGATACGCTCGCGGGACAGATCAACGTCCAGAACCTCAACTTCAACTTCCTGGCCAACCTTAACAACCTCGGAAGGATGATTTACATGGTTCCAGGACAGCTCGGAGATGTGAACCAGACCGTCGATGCCACCCAGGTCAACGAATGCACCGAAGTCAACGATGGAAGAAACGGTGCCGTGCAGGCGCATGCCCTTGGTGAGCTTCTCCAGAATCTCGGTGCGCTCGTTCTTGCGGCCTTCTTCCAGCAGAACGCGGCGGGACAGAACAACATTGTTGCGGTTGCGATCCATCTCGATAACGCGAGCCTCAATCTCGGTACCCAGGTACATATCCAGGTCCTTAACGCGGCGCAGGTCAACCAGAGATGCAGGCAGGAAGCCACGCAGGCCAATGTCCAGGATCAGGCCGCCCTTGACAACCTCGATAACCTCGCCAACAACAACTTCGCCGTTCTTGTGCTTTTCTTCAACGTTAGCCCAAGCACGCTCGTACTCAGCACGACGCTTGGACAGAATCAGACGACCGTCCTTGTCTTCCTTCTGAAGAACCAGAGCCTCAATCTTGTCGCCCAGGGCAACAACGTCGGCAGGATCAATGTCCTTGCGGATGGACAGCTCGCGAACAGGGATAACACCCTCGCTCTTGAAGCCAATGTCAACCAGAACCTCATCATGCTCCAGCTTGACAATTTCGCCCTGTACCA
>JAQXTF010000040.1 GCA_029219345.1 Eggerthellales bacterium | reverse complement strand
CCGCTGGCGAAGCTCTCAATGAAGCTGCCGCAACCCGAGGAGCAAGCCTCGTTCAACATGATGTGCTCAATGACGCCGTCCTTCACGCGCAGGCACTTCATGTCCTGGCCGCCAATGTCCAAAATGAACTCAACGCCGGGCAGCATTTCCTGAGCGCCGCGCAGGTGGGCAACGGTTTCAATTTCGCCGGAGTCAATCTTCAGAGCCTCCAGCAGCAGGCCTTCGCCGTAGCCGGTGACGGTGGCATGGCCAATGGTAACCAGCTTATTGCCCTGCTCATCGCGGGGCAACAGGCCATCCAGCTCGTTCAGAGCGGCGCGAGCGCAGCCTAAAACGTCGCCCTTGTTGCTGGCGTAGGTGCTCCACAGAATCTTAGCGTCGTCAGACATGAGTACAGCCTTGAAGGTGGTGGAGCCGGCATCCATGCCAAGGTAGGCAACGCCGCGATAATCAGCCAGGCTGCCGCGGGCCACGCACTCCTTGCTGTGACGCTCTTTGAACTCGTCGTATTCCTCCTTGTTGGCAAACAGCGGAGGAAGGCGCACAACCTCGGAACCCTGCATATCGCCCAGGTTACGCAGGCGATCCAGCACCTCGTTCAAGGTTTCTACCTGCACGTTCTCATCGGCGGCACCGGCGATGGCGCAGCCGCTAGCCACGAACAGGTGAGCGTTATCGGGCACGATGATGTGTTCTTCGTCAAGCTCCAGAGTCTCATAGAAACGCTGGCGCAGCTGAGGCAGATACTGCAGCGGGCCGCCCAGGAAGGCCACGTAGCCGCGAATGGGGCGGCCGCAGGCCAGGCCGGAAATGGTCTGGGTAACCACGCTCTGGAAAATGGACGCCGCAATGTCTTCCTTGCGGGCGCCCTCGTTCAGCAGGGGCTGAACGTCGGTCTTGGCGAAAACGCCGCAACGGGAAGCAATGGGGTAAATGGTGGTGTGGCTTTCGGCCAGCGTGTTCAGACCGCCTGCATCAGTGTTCAGCAAGCTGGCCATCTGGTCGATGAACGCGCCGGTGCCACCAGCGCAAGTACCATTCATGCGCTGCTCAATGCCATGGTCAAAGTAGATGATTTTGGCGTCTTCGCCGCCCAGTTCAATGGCAACGTCAGTCTTAGGAATAAAGGTCTCAACTGCGGTTTTGCTAGCGATAACCTCCTGCACGAAGCAGATATTCAGCCACTGAGCCAGCAGCAGGCCGCCCGAACCGGTAATGGCGATGGTCAGCGGCAGCGTGCCGTATTCCGCGGCAGCCTCTTCCAGCACCTCAACAATGGTGGCGCGAACGTCAGCGTGGTGGCGGCGATACACGCTCCACAGCACGTTATTGTCGTTGTCCAAAATAGCAAGCTTAACCGTAGTGGATCCTACATCAATACCGATGTGCATATTGGTTTCAGCCACAGGAGCTCCTGTCTTTTTGGCCCGCCTCACGCGGGCATGGTTATCCAGTATAATTCTTTAATTATAGCTGTTAGAAGTGGCTTTTTTAGGTAACAAAACAGTGTCCACGTTTTGCCCTAAACTCCTGGGAGAGACGCCGCAGGCAGAAGCAAATTCTTCAACGCGGCGCAAAACGTGGATCATAGGTCGCCTTGTCTTTGTGGCGATCATCGTGTGTTCGCCGCTGGCCATGGGCATCCACGAGAATGTGGCCCTAGCAGTTGCCTTTGCGGTCATTTTTGGTGTATTTCTATTTGACAGAATGCTGTACTTCAAGCTGGTTCCCATTGCGAAAAGCAAGCAGGAGCAGGCCAGCAACCCTAAGGAATAACCATGGACGAAAAGCGACGCACCACTTCCCAACGCAGTTCAAGCCGTACCAGCGCACCCACGCGCCGCAGCGCCTCTGGCCAGCGACGGGCCAGCGTCCATGGCTCCGCCCCCGCAGCACCCCGTGCCACTGCATCACAGCGTCCGGCACGCCCGACCGCTTCTTCTGCCGCGGTGAGGCAATCCCCCAAGTGGCGAGGCATTGCCCTGATGGCCGTGGGAGCCTTGGTGCTGGTGCTGGGCATTTCCGCCTTGGTGCGCTCTTGTGATTCTCCCGCAGCCGGCACTCCTTCCGTTATGAACAAGGCCGATACGTCGGTGAGCTTTGTTGCCGTTGGCGATAACCTGCCCGATAACGTTCTGGCCAATTACGCCTGGGATCAGGGCGGCGACCACTACGATTACAAGCCCATTTACGAGTTCATCCAGCCCTTGGTGCAGGCGGCCGACGTGGCCTACGTGAAAGAGGAAGTGCACCTTGACGACGAGCTGGGCGTTCACGGCTATCCCAGTTTTAACGCGCCGGAAAGCCTGGCCGACGACCTGATTGGCGTGGGCTTCGACATTTTCGGCAGCGCCACCAACCACATTTATGACTGGGGATATTTTGGCGCCTGCGCTCGCAATCGCGAGGTATGGAACAGCAAGGGCGTGCCCTTCGCCGGCACCAACCTGAACGCCGAGGAAGCCCAGACCATTGCCACTTTTGAAAAAAACGGCATGACCTTTGCCTTTTTGGATTACACCTATGGCGTCAACGGCTTTAGCCAGGACGACCTGAACTGGTGGGAAGTGAATTTCATCAGCGAAGACCGCCTGACCCGCGACATCACCCGCGCCCATGAGCTGGCCGAGGTGGTCATTGTGGCCATGCATTGGGGCACCGAGAATTTCACCGGCATCGATGACTATCAGGCCAAATACGCCCGCCTGCTGGCCAATCTGAACGTTGATATCGTCCTGGGTTCGCACCCTCACGTCATTGGCCCCGTGGAGTGGCTACCAGGCACCGACGGTCATCAGACGCTGGTGTGCTACAGCCTGGGCAACTTCCTGAGCCACCACGACTACCCCGATATGTACAACGAGCTGGAGGGCATGATCAGCTGCGACTTCGTGCGCAAGAGCGGCAAGGTAACCGTCGAAAACGCCACCTGGACGCCCCTGGTGAACCATACGCAAGACGGCGCGTTTTACTACCGCGTCATTCCCCTGAAGGACTACACCAACGAGCTGGGCGGGGATGCAGCCGGATTGTGGAACCTGGATGATCCCGTAGCCTCCCTCATAGAGGCCAACCGTCAGATTGTTGGCGACGCCATTGCCATTGACGACGGGCGCACAAACTAACGCAGCACCCCAGCGCCGTAGAGCGGCGCAGGTGTCACGTTTTTATGCCTGCGAAACTCAGGTGCGCGCCCGTGCCGTACAATAGCGGCATCAAATTTTGAACGAAGGAAAATACTATGCAAATTACCCCTCATGAGGTTGCTGAAACCCTCAACATGGTCAACAAGCAGAACCTGGACATTCGCACCATTACTCTGGGTTTGAATCTGCGTGGCTGCACCGACACCAGCGTGGAGGCCATTTCCCGCAAGGTGTACGACCGCATGACCAGCGCTGCTGAGAATTTGGTTCCCGTCGCCGAGCAGCTGGAACGCGAATTCGGCATTCCCATTGTGAACAAGCGCATCAGCGTGACCCCCATCGCCGAGATTTGCGCCGCAACCAGCGAGTGTGACCTTTCCCCCATCGCCCGCGCTATGGACCGCGCCGGCGCCGAGGTGGGCGTGAACTTCGTGGGCGGCTTTTCCGCCCTGGTGCAGAAGGGCGCCAGCCGCGCCGACAACAACCTGATGGAGAGCATTCCCGAGGCCCTGGCCACCACCGAAGCCGTGTGTTCCAGCGTGAACCTGGGCAGCACCCGCGCCGGCCTGAACATGGACGCCATGTACAAGATGGCCGGCATCATCAAGAAGACCGCCGAGATGACCGCCGACAAGCAGTGCATCGGCGCAGGTAAACTGGTGGTTTTCTGCAACGCCGTTGAGGACAACCCCTTCATGGCGGGCGCCTTCCACGGTTCTGGCGAAGGCGACGAAGTGATCAACGTGGGCGTTTCGGGCCCCGGCGTTGTGCGTGCCGTGCTGAAGGACCTGCCCGATACCGCCGACATGACCACCGTGGCCGAGGCCATCAAGGCCACCGCTTTCAAGATCACCCGCGCCGGCGAGCTCATGGCTCGCGAGGCAGCCAAGCGCCTGGGTTACCAGAAGGGCATTTTGGACCTGAGCCTAGCCCCCACCCCCGCACGCGGCGACTCCGTTGCCGAGATTCTGGAAGCCATTGGCGTGGGCCAGTGCGGCGGCCCTGGCACTACCGCGGCCCTTGCCATGCTCAACGACGCCGTGAAGAAGGGCGGCGTCATGGCCAGCTCCAGCGTTGGCGGCCTGAGCGGCGCCTTCATTCCCGTGTCCGAGGACGCCGGCATGATTCGCGCGGCTGAAGCGGGCGTGCTGAGCCTGGAGAAACTGGAAGCCATGACCTGCGTTTGCTCCGTAGGTCTGGACATGATTGCTATTCCCGGCGACACTTCTGTGGAGAGCATTTTCGGCATCATCGCAGATGAATGTGCTATTGGCATGATTAACAACAAGACCACCGCCGTGCGCGTCATTCCCGCCATTGGCTTGGGCGTGGGCGACAAGCTGGAGTTTGGCGGCCTGCTGGGCTACGCTCCCGTCATGCCCGTGCGCGAAGGCGCAGGCACCGTGTTTGCCCATCGCGGCGGCCGCATGCCCGCCCCCATCAACTCGCTGAAGAACTAATCCCCCGCGAGGGAAAAACCGGCATCGCCCGGGGCAAAGCTGTTGCATTGCGTGCAATGTGACAGATTTGCCCCGGGCGCTTTTGTCATATTATCGGTTATGGGTGTGGTAGGGGCACGATATCAGATGATCGTCCACCAAGCCCACCGACTGCATGAGCGCATAGCAAATGGTGGGGCCTACAAACTTGAAGCCGCGCTTTTTCAGGGCCTTGCTCATGGCTCGAGAGACCGGGGTCTCTGCGGGGATTTCCTCAGGAGAAGCGTATTCGTTTACCACCGGCTGCCCATCCACAAAGCTCCACAGGTAAGCATCGAAGCTGCCAAATTCCTCCTGGACCTGCAAAAACGCTTTTGCATTCGCAGGAATAGCCGCCAGCTTCAGGCGGTTCTTAATGATGCCGGGGGCTTCCAGCAGCGCCGCCAGCTTTTCCTGGTCGTAGGCGGCGCAGGCCCGCACGTCAAAACCATCGAAGGCCGCCCGCATAGCCTCGCGCTTCTTCAAAATGCACTCCCAGCTCAAGCCCGCTTGCTGACCCTCAAGGATGAGCATCTCAAATAGCTTGGCATCGTCGTGGCAGGGCCTTCCCCATTCGTTATCGTGATACGAGGTATTGGGCTCCTTGGCGCCCCAAGGGCATCGCTGCAAGCCTTCCATAGGGTTTCCTTTCGGTATGCTTTTGTGACCTCCCTATTGTACAATGGAGAAAACGAAAGGAGACATCATGCGCGTTTACGAAAACCCCGATACCGAAATTGCCGAAGCGGTCAAGCAGGGCCTGAAGCTCAAAGACGGGTACTGCCCCTGCCGCATGGAGCGCACGCCCGACACCAAATGCATGTGCACCGAGTTCAAGCAGCAGATCAAGGACCCCGATTTTGAGGGTTTTTGCCACTGCATGCTGTACTACAAGGAAAAATAGATGAGCCAGACCAATCCCTGGGAACTGTACGACCAGCTTATTGCCGGCGTGCCTGAGGGCATTACGGTAACCGATTACTGCCTGGGAACCAATTGGAGCTATATGACCGCTGTCCGCGATGGCCAGGTCTTTTGCGGCGTTGCCTACACCGCCAGCGGCGGAGCCAAGCGCACCATTAAGGCCAATATGCGAGGCTGGGATCTGCGCGACGTTGCCCAGCTGGCCAAATCGTGGTGCTTCGAAGAAGCGTCGCTGGGTATTGCTGCCCTGAACGCCTGGTACAACCGAGCCGAGCTGCTAACGCCCTTGGGCATGGAATACGATGAGCCCGTCGAATTGCCGGATGGCAGCTTCAAGAAGCTGGACGCCTTCGACTCCTTCGCCCCCGAGATTGCCGCCAAAGGCGATGCCCGCGTTACCGTGGTGGGTCACTTCCCGCGCATTGAGCGCGTAGGCGAGTATTCCCAGCTCACCGTGTTGGAACGCTCCTGTCGAGATGCTCTGGATACCCCCGATCCCGCATGTGAGTACGTGCTTCCCAGCACCGACTACGCCTTCATCACCGGCGTCACCTTCATCAACAAGACGGCCACCCGCCTGCTGGAGCTGTGCCGCGCCGCCAACGCCAAAACCGTTTTGGTGGGTCCCAGCGTTGTTATGTCCGAGAAAGTGTTTGATTGGGGCGTCACGTCCCTTTCGGGCAGCATCGTCAAAGACCCCGAAGAAGTGGCTTTTTGCTGCAAGAACGGCGCCGGCAAGCTGTTCGGCAAGGGACTTGTTACCGTCAGCGTGAACATGCCGAAGTAGCTGATCGCCTAGACGGCAAGGACCGCGTGAACCAGGTATTCTACGTTCCCCTTGGCTCCCGTAATGGCGCTTTCCACCACACCGGTCACCTGGAAGCCTTCCGCTTGGAGGGCTTCTTTCACTTCATCGATGGTACGGGTGCGCACCGCCTCATCGCGTACGATGCCATGGTCGGTTTCGCCCGCCTGGCTTTCGAACTGAGGCTTGATAAGGCCCATAAACACGGTTCCCACCTGGCCCAACGCCGCAAATGTAGGCGCTAGCTGCGCCAGGCCGATAAAGCTCAGGTCACACACGATCGCGTCAAAGGGAGCACCCAGCTCAGCTGGATCGGCAGTGCGAATGTTGGTGCGCTCAAACACGCTCACGCGCGGGTCAATGCGCAATGAATGGGCTAGTTGGCCGTAGTTCACATCCACGCAGGCCACGCTGGCAGCACCCGCTTGCAGCAGACAATCGGAGAAGCCGCCTGTAGAACTTCCCACATCAATGCATTTGAGGCCGGTCACGTCTTGCTTGAAAGCGTCCAATGCCGTTTGCAGCTTATGGCCGCCGCGGGAAACGTAGCGCTTGGCGCCCTTCACGAAAATGTCGGCCGTGGGCAGCACCTTGATGGCGGCGCTGGTAACGTACACGTCATCGACGCGCACCTCATGAGCCAGCACGGCGCGCAGTGCAGCTGCCGCATCGGCGAAATAGCCCTGCTCAACCAGGAGCTCATCCAAACGTATTTTCGCGGGTTTCTTCATAGGCTCAGTATAACGCAGCGACCGAAAAGGTGTTGAACAACAACCGCTCACCGCTACTGCCAGTCTTTTCCCCAGCACTATATTTACGCTCAGCCCATGACCGTATTTCTTTCACACAGCACCGCCGCCCTCTATTGGCTTTCTGCAACCGAGCCGCCTTCGCCCAGCCAGGCTGTTCCATTTCGCAACCCCGAAAGCACCAACGAGCAATGCCTGCCCCTGCTAACGGGTCTCTTCCCCGACGTCTGCTCTTTTGAAATTCTCGTGGACAAAAAGTCGCACAAAACCCAGTGCATCACGCAGCATGTGTCTCAGACAAAACTGCCGCATTGCTCCCTGATGAGTCTGTTTAAAGGCGTTGCCATAGTTAGCCCCGAGCTTTGCTTCGTGCAAATGGCGACAAAGCTTGATCTCGTCGATTTAGTTGAGTTCGGGTTTTGTCTGTGCGGCACTTATGCCTACAACGATTTTTATGAGTGCGGCTTTTGTGAGCGCCCCGCATTAACCAGCGCCAAAGCCCTGAGGCGCTTCATCAACGAGAACCCCCAGCTTCACGGAGCTCGAAAAGCTGCGCGTGCACTGCGCTTCGTCCTGGACGGAAGCGCCTCGCCCGCCGAAACCGCTTCCATAATGGCCATTACCTGCGCAAACAGCATTGGCGGCTATGGTCTCAAGGACGCACACGTCAATTTCCGCATCGACCTGAGCGAGCGCAATAAAGCAATCGCTCACAGGCAGTATTACATTGCCGATATCTGCTGGCCAAAACAAAAAGTCATCGTTGAATATGACAGCGCCACCTTTCACGAATCACGCAAAAGCATTGACAGCGACTCTCGAAGGCGCAACACGCTAATGCAAGCTGGATGGACCGTAATCACTCTCACCAAGCAGCAACTCTATAGCGAGATTGACATGGAGAAGTTCGTTCTCATTCTTAGCAAGCAGCTTGGCAAAAGAATAAACATACGCGTTGCTGGTTTTGAGTTACGTAAGATGCATCTTCGCGAGCGAGTGCTTTACAGCGGCAGTCTCAAGCAGCGTATTCAAACCATGGGGTAATTTTCTGAAAACTGTACAAAAATGCACGTTTTCTACGCCTTGGATGACAAGAACGCCAATAATAGCCTTTTTGAAAACCTGTGACCTGGGGTTTTACGAACCTATTAGATAGATTCCTGCGCAAAGGCGTAGAAAACGTGCATTTTTGTACAGAATCGACTCGAAAAACAAAAAAAGGGGGGCGGTTGCCAAAGGCAACCTGAACTGAACCCCTAATGTTGGACCCGGAATGAAGAGTCATTCCGGGTCCACTTGCGTTAGGAGGCAGATTGAAGCACAAAGAATTGATGGCGGAGGTAGCCGAGCTGCTCGAGGCCGGGTGGAGAGAGAAGTCGCTTTCCCGTCACTTCGGCGTCAACAGGAATACCGCGGCAAAAT
>JAQXTF010000039.1 GCA_029219345.1 Eggerthellales bacterium | reverse complement strand
GTGAGCGACAGCACCATCTACCGGGCCATAGCCGAGGGCCGATTCGACGCCTGCATCGGCGGGCGCAGGGCGGCCTGCAGGCTCAGGCGCAAGGGCAGGCGCCGCCGATCCCCGCAATCTGTTTTTGATAGAGTATTTTTTTGTGAAGGGACTGCGGTGGGATTGTTGGACCAAATTCATCCTATGCTGCTAGTCCCAAATCCCTACGATACTGCATGGGGCTCCTGTAATCCAGGTCGCTTTTGATTCTGACGTCTCTATACCACCTCAGGTACGCGTCGAGCATTCCCATGAACTCCTCGATTGTAATCCCACTCCAGTCGCGACCGTAGAAGAATTCTACCTTTAGCCTTCCAAAGAAACCCTCACACCTCGCATTATCGGGACTACACCCCTTCCTTGACATCGACCTGACTAGGCCATACTCTTCACAAATACTAATCCATCCAGGCCAGCGATAATGTCCACCGCGGTCTGAATGCACCTTGGGATGATCGCCCTCTCCGAGCCATTCGCACGCGCCGAGTAGCGATGAGTTGGCCATCTCGGCATCGGGCGAGGTCGAGATCGACCAGTTCAGCGGCATACCGTCGAAGCAGTCGATGATGGGTGACAGATAGCACTTGCCTGCGGGGATACGGAACTCGGTCACATCGGTTATCCAAAGCTCGTTGGGGTTGTCGGTGCGGAAGTGATGCTTTCCCCGCTCGTCGCGCAGTAGATTCTCGGGCGCCTCGGATATCTCGCCTGCGTAAGAGCTGTAGCGGCGCTTCTTCTTGGCGACACGGGCAACTAGGTTTTCCTCCCTCATAATGTTGCGTACGGTCCACTCGCCGACGTTCACGATGGCTGTGATGCGCCGGTAGCCATACGTGCCGCCGCTCGCCTCGAATGCCTCGACCACGGCCTTCCGGACGGCCGTGTACTCCTCGGCCTCGCCCTTGAGCTGGGCGTTCCTCGCGTATTCGTAGCTACTCTTGGCCATACCCAATACGGGCAGGATCTCGCAGAGCTTGTACTTTGCTCTCAGCGCCGTCACCATCGCCGCCTTCTCCGCGTTGGTCAGCAGCTCCGGCTCGGCGCCCGGGTCTTTTTTTACTATCTCGAGGGTGGCCTGGCGCACATCGAGTTCCAGCTGGACTTTTCTGAGCTGCATCTTCGTCTTATGTAGCATATCCTGCAGAATCTCAATGTCGTCGGGGAGGTCATCGAATTTCTTGCTCACGGGTTCTCCCTTCGTTTCGGGTTCCCCGTCATTATCGCAGATAATCTCCCTTCGCCATATGTAGGGCGCCGTTCTTGACACGCCGTGCTTGGCAGCGACCTCCGCGGCGGCCCCGTTGCGGGACTCGAGCTCGGCCACCGCCTGTATTTTCTCTTCAAGCAGGATAGGGTCCGCTTTCGGATTGGCCTCCCTGCATTTCCTTTCCCCGGGGGCAAGCTCGTCGATCCAATCGCAAAGGTATTCCCTGCTGCCGGGATAGCCCATCTTGCGCATGGTCCTGGCGAGGCTCTTCCCATGCGCGAGATAGTAGTTCACGGCAGCCTGCCTCATCTCTAAGGTGAACTTGGGCTCCCGTTGTCGCTTCGGGGGCCTGACCTCCCCATGCTCCAGATAGTCCTTGTACCAAGTCCTGAGTGAATGCCTTGTCGGGTAGCCGAGCTCGGCAACGGTGTCTGCCGCACTCAGGTCGAACTTGATATAGGTCTCAATTGCCAACTTCCGTTGCTCTGCGCTGTACATGTGATCCTCCGTGTAACCTTGTCTCGGTCCAAGATCGCCACCGCATCCCCAAATCACAGAATAAAAGTTTCGGGTTTCACGGTAAGTTTTTTGCCGCATAAACAACGATACCGACCATATCCAAGCGTTTAGCCTAATTTAGTCGTTGCACTTTAAACTCGACTGAAGGAGGCCAGAAAGGAAATGATCGGCATGTCTACAATCCTAACGATTAAAAGTCGAATTAACAAGGGGGATAGCATTGCGCAAATTGCAAGGGATGAAGGCATTTCTGAACCAACGGTTCGAAAGTATCGTGATTTAGATGACTTTTCCCCAGCGATTAAAATCCGCAAAGAGCGCGCCTCAAAACTTGACCCCTTCAAACCAATTATCGACGAATGGATGGAGCAAGATAAAAAATGCAGAGTCAAGCAACGCCATACAGCAAAGCGCATCTTCGATAGGCTCGTCGAAGAACAAGGCTATAGCGGTGGTTACACGCTTGTTCAATCCTACGTTAAGGGGAAGAAGCGGTTAAACCAAAGTGCTAATGATCAGTTTCTAAATCTTGTGTGGTCACCAGGAGAAGCGCAGGTTGACTTTGGGCTATGCGACTTCAAAGTGCTGGGCGTATCGAAGGAAGTGCATTATCTAGTAGTAACTTTTCCTTGTTCCAATGTTTCTTTGTCGCAGTGCTTCTGGGGAGAAAATGCTGAATGCGTATGCGAAGGGCTCAAGGCTATCTTCGAATATTGCAAAGGCGTACCCTTGCGGCTTATTTTTGATAACGCAACAGGCATAGGCAGACGAATTGGCGAGATCATTCGTATGGCGGAAACGTTTAAGCGTTTTGCGGCGCATTATGGATTCGAGTATAGCTTTTGCAATCCCGATTCCGGTCATGAGAAAGGTAGCGTGGAAAATGCCGTAGGAACGATTAGGCGTAATTTGTTTGTGCCAACCCCTCGTATCGACAACCTTCGCAGCTACAACAAACGCTTGCTTGATAAATGCATGCAGCGCGCAGAAAAACAACACTACCTTAGAGCCGAGCCAGAAATACAGTTGTTTATGGAGGATCGTATGGCAATGCTTGACTTGCCAGCAAAGCCTTTTAGGGCAGTTCGACACGATGGCTCTGCAACAAACAAGTATGGGGACGTTTGTCTTGAAGGCAAGCATCGTTATCCACTAGGACCAGAAAACGCCCAGACAAAAGTAATTGTTGAGTATGGTGCGTTCGAGGTTTCTTTCTATACACAAAAAGGCAGCTTGATAGCAACATATGAACGCGCTTACGGCGATGCTCCAACGCAGGCAAAAGACCCACGTATGCAACTAGCGCTTCTCTGCAAAAAGCCTGGTGCATGGAGAAACAGCTTAGTGCGCGCAGAGATGCCTAAAGAGTTGCGTCTTGCTGTTGATGCAATGGATAAGCCAACAAGGTCCGAGCTACTCAAAGCTCTAAGAGATGCCAGCGACCAGTCGGGCTACGATGCTGCTATTGCTGCTTGTTCAGCCCTTGCAGCGATGGAGACCGCTCCAAGCAGAGCAGATATATTAATGAGCGCTGCGTTGATTGCGAACGGTCAAAACGCGGTTGAATACACTACTTTGCCGGACTTAAGTATCTATGACGCTGTTTTTACTTCAGAGAAAGTAGGTTAGCATGGAGATTGCTTTGCCGGAATACGAGCAAATGACGCGTGGCCAGCTGGAAAAAACGTTTGCTGAGCTTGCGAGAAAGATGTGTTTTAGTAACACGACTGTTGCCTCTTTTGCGAAAGAGGCAACAAAAGGTCAACTCTGTACAGCATGCAGCCTTATAACCCAAGAGTGTAAAACACGCGAGGAAAACAAAAAGACGCGACTCCTTAAGCAGGCAAAGCTCCCGGCAATAAAGGCACTAGATGATTTTGATTTTTCCAAGGTTGAGTTTCCTGAGGGTTATACGTTGGAAGACTTAAAATCACTTGCCTTTATAGAATACGCTCAGGATTTTGTATTTTATGGTGGCTTTGGCCGTGGTAAAACTCATCTAGCTACAGCGCTTGGTGTGCTTGCTACGCAGAAAGGCTATTCTGTTCGCTACTTCGAGACAGCCCCTCTTGTCCTAGCGCTTAAAGGCGCTGCAAGCGCGCAGCGCTTAGAGGCGATGCTCAACGACATTCATAAAGCGGATTTGCTTATCATTGACGAATTTGGTTATCTTCCCATAGACATAGAGGGCGCTCGGCTGTTATATCAGGTAATGTCTGCTACGTATGAATCAAGAAGCATGATTGTTACCACCAACATTGAGTTCAGCAAATGGGGCACAGTGCTTGCAGACCCTCACCTAGCCGGTGCGACAGTGGACAGAATCATGCATCACGGACGACTTATTGAATTTGGAGGTGAAAGCAGAAGATTTGGGGAAGCCCTCATGATGGGCAAATCAAACAATTGACAATGTCGGTGTCGTCATACAACAAACTTCGTGAAACCCGAAAAAAAGTTTTTGTGAAATCCTAAAAATAAATCTTGTGAAACACACCCTGGCAGAAGATGGGCACCGACGTCACCGAGTTCAAGCAGCCCTGGGGCAAGGCCTACTTCGCGCCCATCTACGACTTCGGCAGCAAGGAGATAGTCGCCTGGTCGACGTCGCTCAGCCCCAGCATGGCCCAGCAGTACGACATCCTCTCCCAGCTCAGGAGCAAGATTCCAGAAGGAGCGCATCCCATCCTGCATTCGGACAGTAAGAATGTGCATAGCAGGATTGCGGCAGCATGTTGGAGGCCGTATCCTGCAAGTCGGGACCGCATCGCAGCATCCTGACCCGCACTCCGATTGACGAACGCCCCGCTTCGGCATCCTGACCCGCACAGCGATCGACGCCATGTCA
>JAQXTF010000038.1 GCA_029219345.1 Eggerthellales bacterium | reverse complement strand
TGCATTGTAGCACCTAGCAGGGTGAATGGAATAGCAGCGAATTGACTCTCTGAAAGGGGAACGTGACAAAAATGCCCCGGGCGCTTTTGTCATGTTTCGGTTACCAGCGGCTGCACCAGCCATGAGACGGAACCGTCCCAGGCGATTCCGTCTCATTTTCCGCTGGTGGGCAATTCCTATTATTCTACTTCCAAACTATTCACAGTTTGCTATAATAGGCCCAGCCAAGGTTTCCACGTGCCCTTTTGGGCCCCGTCCGTCGTGCAGCGGAGCGTGGGTTGAAATGTTTTGCACCGGGTGCAGCGAGGTGGCAGCGTTGCATCGACTCAGAGAAAGGTGCAAACCATGGGCGTAGTTAAAGCCATTTGCACAAGCGCAATTAAAGGTGTTCAAAAAGAAGAAGTGGAAAGCGCTGTTTTGGTGCCTAATTTCGGCATTGTCGGTGACGCCCACGCAGGCAACTGGCACCGCCAGGTGAGCATGCTGGCCCAGGAGCCCATCGACGCCTTCAAGGCGCGCGGCGCCGAGGTGCACAACGGCTCTTTTGGCGAGAACCTCATTGTTGAAGGCCTGGGTGATTTGAAGAGATATCCTTTAGGCACCCGCTTCATCTGCGGTGATGTCGTGCTGGAACTCACTCAGATTGGCAAAGAATGCCATTCTCATTGCGCCATTTATCACACCATGGGCGAATGCATCATGCCCCACGAAGGCGTGTTCACCAAGGTCATCACCGGTGGCACCGTCACGTGCGGAGACCTTATAGAAGTCATGGAATAGACCGCTCAAAAGAAATGAGACGGAACCGTCCCGGGCGATTTCGTCTCATTTTTCGTAGCGAAGAGCAAAAACCAGCAGCAGGGCAACGGAAAGAGCCGCAAAGGGAACTCCCGCTAAGCTGGGGAAATTGTACGCAGCGCCAGCGTTGAGCACGCCTTGGCCAATCCAGGCGCCCAAAGCATTAGCGGCGTTGTAGGCAACCTGCACGCAGGCCGATCCGATCATCTCGCCACCGCCAGCGCCCACCTTCACCATTAAAAGCTGCTGGGGGCTGCTCATGGAAAACATGGCGAAACTGCAGGCAAAGGCCGCCAAAGCGCAGGCCCAAGGGCCGCCCACGAAAAAGATCAGCAGCAACGTAACCGCCGAAAGGCCCTGCCCCAGGGCCGCCATGCGAGCAGGGGTCATGCGATCGGCCCAGCGTCCGCCTGCCAACGACCCCAACACCATGCCAAACCCGCACAGCATCAGCAGCGCCGGCAGGCTGGCCCCATCAAAGCCGCCCAGGCTCATAAACCAGGGGCTCACATAGCTCCACCAGCAGAAAATTCCTACGTTACCTGCGAAAACAGCGCAAAGCACCAGCCAAGGTCCCGGTTTGCGCAGAAAGGCGAACTGCCCTACTAGACTCGTTTGAGTGATATGCACCGTGTTAGGAACGAAACGGGCCAAGCACAGGCAAGCCGCTGCTGCCCACACTGACACAAAAGCAAAAGCGGCACGCCAGGAAATGAGCCCCGAAAGCAAAGTGCCAAAAGGCACGCCTACCATGTTGGCCGCTGTTTGCCCCAGCACCATGATGCTCACTGCGCTGGCTTCGCGGCCTGGCTCCGCCAAACCCTTGGCAACCAGCGTGGCCGTTCCGAAATAGGCCCCATGAGGCAAACCCGCCACGAATCGCGCCGCCAACAGCGCCCCAGAGTTGGAAGCCAGCGCCGCCATGCCGTTACCCACGCACATGAGCGCCGCGAAAAACACCAGCAACTTCTTGGGGGCAACATTATGACCAAACACCAAGATCAGCGTGCCAAAGCACACGCCCACCGCATAAGCCGATATATAGTTACCCGCATAGGGAACAGAAACGCCCATGCCAGCGGCCACGTCAGGCAAAATGCCCATCATGGCGAACTCGGCAAAGCCCAGCGCAAAGCCGCCCATGGCCAGGCATAGTAAACTGAGTTTAGCTGATTTCACCGATGGTTCCCTTCGCTTATCCTTTGATACGAGCAGGCATTATCCCTCCTCCATGGCAGCATCTTGAAAAGAAATCCAAAAAAATACGCAAAACCTCCTTGCAAACTGAAATTCCATTCCCTATAATTAATCCTCGCTACGCGGGCGTGGCGGAATCGGCAGACGCGCTGGCTTCAGGTGCCAGTGGGGGCAACCCCGTGAAGGTTCAAATCCTTTCGCCCGCACCATTTACCATCTTCGGTCGCTTTTCAGCGGCCGTTTTTGTTTCTCTAGGGCCATTTTCTTTTCCAAGTCATTTGCCTGATCTTCCGCAGACCACTTTATTTCATCTTTTTGAATCGTTCTTGTAATCAATTGGACCTCCCATCTTTATAATATGGAAGATTTACCGTTTTGCACTAAAACAGGAGCACTAAGGAGGATTCTGCATATGCCAAAACGCGATGACATCCATAAAGTTCTTATCATTGGTTCTGGCCCCATCATTATTGGCCAGGCCTGCGAATTCGACTATTCCGGCACTCAGGCCTGCAAGGCTCTGCGCGCCCTGGGCTACGAGATTGTGCTGGTAAACAGCAACCCCGCAACCATCATGACCGACCCCGGCACTGCTGACATCACCTACATTGAGCCTCTGAACGTTGAACGTCTCACCCAGATCATCGAGGCCGAGCGTCCCGATGCCCTGCTGCCCAACCTGGGTGGCCAGTCTGGCCTGAACCTGTGCGCCGCCCTGAACGAAGCCGGCGTGCTGGACAAGTATAACGTGAAGGTTATTGGCGTTCAGGTTGACGCCATCGAGCGCGGCGAAGACCGCCAGGCCTTCAAAGACACCATGGACGAGCTGGGCATTGACATGGCTCGCTCCGAGGTTTCCCACACCGTTGAAGAAGCCGTGGAAATCGCAAGCCGCCTGGGTTATCCCTGCGTGCTGCGTCCCGCCTACACCATGGGCGGTACCGGCGGCGGCCTGGTATACAACGTTGAAGAGCTGAAGGCCGTCGTTGCTCGCGGCTTGGCTGCCTCCCCTGTTACCGAAGTTCTGGTTGAGGAAAGCGTCCTTGGCTGGGAAGAGCTGGAATTCGAAGTGGTCCGCGACGCAAAGGGCCAGATGATCACCGTATGCACCATCGAGAACATCGACCCCATGGGCGTGCACACCGGCGACTCCTTCTGCGCAGCCCCCATGCAGACCATCGCCCAGGAAACCATCGACCGCCTGCAGGAAAAGGCCTACCGCATCGTTGACGCCGTTC
>JAQXTF010000037.1 GCA_029219345.1 Eggerthellales bacterium | reverse complement strand
CGGTCTTTACCCAGATAGGCAATCATATCGCTGACGCGAACCACGCAACCTTCCAAAGTGGTGGGGCGCAGCGTGGCAATGTTTTGCTCATCTTGGTTGCATGCCTCAACCATTGCATCTAGCTGCTCAAAGGTGGTCATTTCGCCCAAGCGCAAGGTTTGCTGGGCGAACTCGCCGTTGTGGCACAAGGCGCCATTAAGAGTCTGCAGGCTGATATTGCGCCTGTACAGTTTGTCCAAGACACGTACGGAATGCACGTTGTGATTGAAGTAGCGGCCCGTGTAGCCATTGTAAATCTTGCTCAAGTAGCGTTCGCCGGCGTGGCCAAAGGGAGTATGGCCCACGTCATGGCCCAAAGCGATGGCCTCAATCAGGTCTCCGTTCAGGCCCAGCAAGCGTCCAATACCTTGAGCCACGCGATTCACCAGCTGCACATGCAAGCCGCGGCGGCAGATGTCGTCGTTTTCCACGAAAGAGAACACCTGGGTTTTGTCGGCGTAACGGTTGTAAGCCGGAACGTTGATGATCTTCTCAATGTCGCGGGCAAAAGCAGGGCGCGCCAAGGTCGCACGGTCATGAGGCTTATCTTCGCGACGGGTCACCACCTCATCGGGCGTCCTAAAGGGATGCAGTCTGCCAGCGGCGCGATCATCGCGAATCGCCTGCTCAACCTGGGGGTCAAGGGTCAAATATGGAATTCGAGGCAAAATCTGGCTCCTTACCTATTGGCTATTCCGTTGCTGACGGGCAACTTCTTCTGCGGTACGCTCGCCCAGGTCAATAAGCTCTTGCCTGCTGTGCACGCCGCATTTGCCGTAAATGCGGCGCAGATGGGTGTCCACCGTGCTCTTGGAAATGACAAACTGCTCAGCTATGCGCTCGCCCGTGCGGCCCTTCAAGGCCAAAGGCAGAATTTCAGCCTCACGCTTGGACAAGCCGCATTCCTTCACCAAGCGTTCGCAAGCTTCATCGAAGCTGTCAATAGCATCAACAACCGTACCCAATTCGCCCAAATCGTTTTCGGTGAAAAGGAACAGATAAGCAATAAGCACGAAAAGACCCGCAATGGCAAAAGCCCAGGTTTCAAAAGATCCCGGCGCCATAAGGCCATTGCACAAACCGCCCAGGGCAAGACCCAAGGCCTGTCCGGTGAGCAGCAATGCAAAACCGGCGGAAAAGGTCAAAACCGGGTCTCGGGAAGTGGTCAAAGCATTAATGAGGAACACCACCAGCAGCACCATCAGAAGGCCTAGAAAGCCCGCGAATACTATGGACTGCCCGTTGAAGGTAAAGTGCTGTAACGCCGGAGCGAACAAAAAGCCCGCCACCATCATAAGCACTGCAAGGCGGTATACATAGGTCAGCGATCCTTGGCGCGCCGCAAACTGAGGCTGATTCTCTTTGGGCGCAGACGCAATTGCCACCGGCCTGAAAAATATCTGCAAGGCAGCAACGCCCAGCATAATGAAAATTAGCAGCGAGGCCATAAACGAAACTTCAGCACCTGCGAAAACACCCACGTAAGAATGGGCAAAGCCGCAGCCAACGCCAAAAACCAAAGCGCCGGCCATAATGCGCCCTGAAAGGTCAATCGCTTTTGCCGAAGGAGCCTGAGCCTCCGCATATTCCAGCGGCTCCTTCAAGCGAATCTGCAAGGTAGAAGCCGCACCCAGGGGAAGCAGGTCAATAAGCACATGGCCCAGGTATTCAGGAGCCAAGCAGCACAAGGCAGCCACCACGGCACCCACAACCGATCCCAGAATAACAATAAAGGACGCATCATCAAGATTCAAAGAGCCCAGTAATCTGCCCCAGCAGCATAGCAAGGGGGCCAAGGCCAAGCCCTGCACAGATGCGGCAACCAAGCCAAGAATCTGATAGGTCTCGCCCAAAAACAGCAGTAAAAACGAAGCAGCAATAAGCAAGAGGGCATACAGATACGTGAGCGCAGGTTTCATGCGATCGCGCAAGGCGGCGCTGGGAAGGCATCGCAGAAGCGCTAGCATGATGGCGGCAGATATGAGCACCACAAAAAGGCTTCCACGATGAAACTCCAGAGAGCCAATGCTCAAGGGCACGTTGGGTCCCATCACGAAAAGCGCAAAAAGGAAACCCTGGAAGCAAGCAAAGCCGAACAACTCAGCAAAAAGTTGCTTCATTTTGGCCCCCATAGGTCACCTCCTTAACGCGATTCTTCAACTTTCTTATGTTACCAGTTTGCACCTTTTCTGATGCTCTTCAAACACAAAAAAGGAAGGCCGGCGAACCGACCTTCCTTGCGAGTGTTGAGAAATGAAGGTTTTTACTTCTTCTCTTCTTCGTCCGCGTCAACTTCTACTTCGACGACCTTCTTAACTACGCGCTTCTTGGGAGCTTCTTCAACTACCTCAGCCTCTTCGGACTTCTCTTCGTCCTTGCCGTCGCTCAGGCCCTCGCGCAGGTTCTTGACGGTCTTACCAAAAGCGGCACCCAGCTTGGGAAGGTTCTTGGGACCAAAGATCAGCAGAGCAACAATAAGAATGATGACCCATTCAAAACCCTTAGGCAAAGGCATGTTCGTTCCTTTCGACGGACTGATTTGTTCTTGACAGTGCCCACTATGGGACATGTCGGGCAAATCGTCTATCACGCAAAATAGGGTATTTTTCAAAATTTGAAGAAAAAAGGCTGTCATGCGTTTACATGACAGCCTTCGTTTTACCAGTTCAGAGCCTAATTACTTAGATGCCCTCGCCATAAGGCCGAAATCAGCCACGTGAGCGAACACCGCAACGAAGCGATTCAGCAATTTCATGTTGTTGGCGCGCACAGCCAGGTCTTCGTCCTTGACCATGACCTTCTCGAAGAACAGGTCAACGGGGTTACGCAGAGCAGCCAGGCTTGCCAGTGCTGCCTCGTAGTCGTCTTCGCCCAGCGCCTTGGCTACCTTGGTCTCAGCCTCACAAATAGCACAGCTCAATGCAGCCTGAACCTCAGACAGAGCCGCTTCGTCGTATTCAACGCCGACCTCTGCGTCGCGCAGGTTGTTGGCGCGGGCAAAAGCAGTGGCAAGATCATCAAAGGTCTCAGCGTTATCCTTACGTGCAGCCTCCAGAGCCTTTGCGCGGGTGATGATCACTGCAGGCTCGCAAACGCCCGTGGAGAGCACTGCCTCAATGGTGTCAGGAGAGCAGCCGCCATCCTTCAAGCTCACCTTGGTGCGGGTGACGAAGAATTCGATAACCTGCTGGCGCACAGGACCGCGTTCGAATGCAATACCCTGCTTCTCGTAGGAATCGAGGGCAAAATCAATTGCATCGGCCAAAGAGATGTTCAAACCAGCCTGCAGCATAGCAATGATGCCGATGGATTGACGGCGCAGAGCAAAGGGGTCGGAAGAGCCCGTAGGACCCTGATTCACAGCAAACAGGCCGCAGATGGTATCCAGCTTGTCGGCAGCTGCCACGCACTTGCCCACCAAAGATTCGGGCAGGTCGTCGCCGGAGAAGCGAGGACGGTAATGATCGGCAATGGCCTGAGCAACCTGATCGGTTTCGCCTGCAGCCTTTGCGTAATAAGAGCCCATAATGCCCTGAACGCTGGTGAACTCAACAACGGCGCCCGAAACCAGGTCGGCCTTTGCCAAGAAGGCAGCGCGCTTTGCCTCTGCGATGTCGCTCTCGCACAGACCAGCTTGGCTGGCAAGCTGACCGGCAAGGGCCTCAATGCGGGAAACCTTGGCGCGGGTGGTGCCCAAAGACTCCTGGAAGACCACATTCTCCAGATCGTCCACGTAAGCCTCTAAGGGCTTCTTCAGGTCTTCGTCGTAAAAGAACTTTGCGTCATACAGACGAGCAGCCACAACGCGCTGGTTGCCGTCGATGATGTTGGCTTCAAACTTGGGATCGCCATTAGAGGTAACAATGAACTTGTTGGTCAGGGCACCATCGGCGGTGAACAGCGGGAAGTAGCGCTGATGCACCAGCATTGCGTCAACGATGATTTCCTTAGGAACGGCCAAGAACAGCTCATCGAAGGTGCCCACCATGGCGGTAGGATACTCAACTAGGTTCACAACCTCTGCCATAACCTTGGCAGGAAGTTCGGCCACCAGGCCGGTCTTCTCTTCAATGGCCTTGATCTGCTTGCGAATTTCAGCCTCGCGCTCTGCCTCGGAGGTAACCACGTAAGCACCGCGCAGCACATTCAGCAGCTCATCAGCGCAGGGAACCTCAAAGGGGCCAGGGGCCAGAAAGCGATGGCCGCGAGTGGTGGTGCCGGCGGTCAGGCCAGCGAACTGCACGTCAACAACCTCAGTGCCCAGCAGGGCAACCAGCCAACGTACCGGGCGACGAAACTGGTCGGTCAGAGAGCCCCAACGCTGGGGACGGGGCCAAGACAGGCCCGTGATCAGGCCGCGCAGCAGCTCGGGCAGAAGGTCCGCAATGCGCTTTGCGGGGGTGCGCTTGGTGGCGTACACGTATTCAACGCCATTATCCACGCGACGCTCCAAATCGGCAGCGTCAACGCCCTTACCGCGGGCAAAGCCCAAAGCAGCCTTGGTGGGGTTGCCCTCAGCGTCAAAGGCGATCTTGACAGCAGGACCCTTGAAAACTTCCTCCAAAGCCTCGGTTTCCTCGGGGACTTCGGTAGCAATCAAAATAATGCGGCGAGGCGTGGAGTAAACAGAAATCTCACCATAGGCAATACCAGCAGATTCGAAAGCGGTCTTGGCCAGCTTCTCCATCTGAAGGGTGGCATTATGCAGGTCGAATGCAGGCAGCTCTTCGGTGCCAATCTCAAAAGCCAAAGTCTGAGTTGCCATGATTAGGCCTCCTTTCCGTCATCTTCAACCGGTGCCTGGCCCACCACATGCTCCAGATAGCTGGCGCAGCAAGCCTTGGCAATGGTACGAACACGCAGAATGTAGCCCATGCGCTCGGTTGCGGAAATAACGCCGCGCGCGTCAAGCAGGTTGAAAGCGTGTGAGCACTTCAGCACGTAGTCGTATGCGGGCAGCGGCAGACCCTCGGCCAAAACGCGGTTGCATTCAGCCTCGTAGCGGTCGAACTCGCCGAACAAAAGCTCGGTATCGGCAACTTCAAAGTTGTAAGCAGAGAATTCCTTCTCGTTCTCCAGGAAAACGTCGCCGTAGGTGAACACGGTGCCGTCATCGGAGCGGCTCCAGATGATGTCGTATACGGAATCGACGCCCTGAATGTACATGGTCAGGCGTTCCAGGCCGTAGGTAATTTCAACGGGAACAGGGCTGCACTCAAAGCCGCCCACCTGCTGGAAGTAGGTGAACTGGGTGCACTCCATGCCGTCAATCCATACTTCCCAGCCCAGACCCCAGGCGCCCAACGTGGGGCTTTCCCAGTCGTCCTCAACGAAGCGAACGTCATGCTCAGCCACGTTGATGCCAATGGCCTCCAGGCTTTCCAGATACAGTTCCTGAGAACGCTCGGGAGAAGGCTTGATAAGCACCTGGAACTGATAGTAGTGCTGCATGCGGTTGGGGTTCTCACCGTAGCGACCGTCAGTAGGACGGCGGCAAGGCTGCACGTAAGCGGTGCGCCATACGCTGGGACCCAACGCACGCAGAGTGGTGGCGGTATGGAAGGTGCCGGCGCCAACCTCGTTATCGTAAGGCTGCAGCACCACGCAACCCTGCTTTGCCCAGAAGCGCTGCAAGTTCATGATGACGTCTTGGAAGGTGGGAGGTAACGGTTTTGCCGTTTCCTCGATATCTTGCGTTGCCATAATTCTCCTCAATCTTAAAATTGCCAGACCGTTTTCGCGGTCGTTGTTCCTTTATTCAAGCAGCCCGATGCTTCCAATGGGCCAATAGGTGAAGAATGCGCGGCCATTCACACTGCTTACGGGCACGGCGCCAAAATAGCGGGAATCCAGCGATGACGTGCGATTATCGCCCATCACCCAAATATGTCCATCGGGAACGGTGTAGGGATACTGCACCGTGGTGGAATTCAGGGGCTTGGTGGCTTTTCCGCCCGTGTAAGGCTCATTCAAGGGCTGGTTGTCTACGTAAACCACCCCTTCAACAAGATTGACCGTCTGCCCCTCCAAAGCAATACAGCGCTTGATCAGCACGCGGGGCTTCTCGGGATTGGCGGGGTTGGGTTCTTGGAAAGTCACAATATCCCCCGCTTCAATATCGCGCAGGTGATATGAGATCTTCTCAGAAAACACCATATCGCCCGGCATGATGGTTTCCTCCATTGAGCCAGAAGGAATCTCATAAGGCTGGAACACAAAGGTGCGCAGCAAGAAAGCAAACAGCAGCACTAAAGCAAGCAGCCCAAAGAAACTCAAGAGGGATTGTCCAGGGTTTCGCTTAGGCGTTTGCTCATTGCCATCTAAAGCAATTGCGGTCTCAGCCATGCTCCCTCCTTCATTCCTCAAAAATCGTAAAAAATTATTCTACCGCTTAGGCCCAGGCCTTTATTCGGCAGCCTCTAAAGATTGCAAAAAACGCCTATCATCGGCGCTTAAATCAGCATCATCCAGTAAATCGGGACGCCAACGATAAGTGCGCTCCAAGCTTTGCTGGCGACGCCATTTGGCAATGAGCGCATGATTGCCCGAAAGCAGCTCGGCGGGGACATCCATGCCGCGATAGCTTGCGGGCCGTGTGTACTGAGGATACTCCAGCAAATTGCCGCAGAAGCTCTCATCCACCGCGCCCAACTCAGCGCCCAGCACGCCGGGGATCTTGCGCACCACAGCATCAATTATCACCATGGAAGCAAGCTCGCCGCTGGTCAGAACATAATCACCCAAAGAAATGGTGGCATCGGCCAATGAATACACGCGCTCATCAATGCCCTCGTAGTGGCCGCAGATAAACAGCATATGGTCTTTGGTGGAAAGCTCGGTTGCCAGAGCATCATTGAAGGGAACGCCCGTGGGAGAGAGCAGAATGGTGTAAGGCTTATGGTCGCCAACTGCGCTTAAGTCATCATAGGCCTCGAAAATAGGCTCGCACTTCATAACCAGGCCATGACCGCCGCCAAAAGGGTCATCATCGGTAGTGCGATGCCTGTCGTGGGTCCAGTCCCTCAGGTCATGGGCGTGAAACTCCAAAAAGCCCTTATCTTGGGCGCGCTTCATGATGGAGCAGCCCATGACGGAGCTAAACATATCGGGGAACGTTGACAGAGTATCAATGCGCATTAGTGCCCCTTACAGTTCCAAAAGACCCACGGGAATATCTACGTTGATGACCTTGTCATCAACGTTCACCTCTAGGATGAACTCCTCCACAAAGGGAATGTAGAAGCTAGGGCCATCATCTGCCGGCTTCACCGAAAGCAAGAACTGAGCAGGCATCTGCTCAAGGGCCTCAACGGTGCCCAAAAGGCCCATTTCCTCATCAACCACGTCATAGCCAATGAAAGATTGATCAGCCAAAGCAGCCTGAATGGCGTCCAGGTCTTCCCTGCTCATAAGCACATGGCAACCCAGCAGCTTGCCAGCTGCCGTTTTATCCTTCACCGTGTTAAAGCGAACAATGTAATCGCCGCCGGCGCCTTCTTGTATTTCTTCAATAATTCCGTTTCGGGGAACATCAGTTACCGGGGGCACAAAATGAACCGTAAGGCCCTCAGACAACAAAAATGGAAGGCCCGGTGCATTTCGCACCACGAGCCTTCCATCTAGCGTTTTAGTTCCCGTTAAGACGGCAACGTCAACCCAAGCGCTCATTGTTAGTCAATAAGCTCTACTTCGACATGAGCATTTTCTTGGGAAGCAGCAGCGCGCGCAATCGTGCGAACCGCTTTAATAATGCGGCCCTGACGACCGATGACCTTGCCTGCATCGGCTTCGTTCACGCGCAGCTCCACGACGATCGTGTTTCCCGATTCCTCAAAAGCAGAAATCTCGAAATCGTCCTCAAACTCAATGAGGGGACGAACAACCGTCTCAACAAGACCGGAAATTTTCTCGGTCAGTTCAGGCATTTTTATGCTTCCTTGCGAGCGTTGTCAATCAGACGCTTAGCGGTATCGGTAGGCTGAGCACCCTTAGCGACCCACTCGTCAACCTTAGCCAAGTCAATCTTAACGGTTGCAGGCTCGGTCAGGGGGTTGTAGGTACCAACCTGGTCGATGAAACGACCGTCGCGACGGCAAGCAGAGTTAGCAACAACAATACGATAGTACGGACGCTTCTTGGAACCGTGACGTGCAAGGCGAATCTTAACTGCCATGAAGATGAACTCCTTTTTATCTCAAAATCTATAAGCAGGGCATAATTACCCTAGAAAACAGCGATTGTATATACTATATCTAAATTGTACTTTTGACAAGCACAAACTAATAATTCAACCAGAATCCGATTACTCGTCCATCATCTGCTGAATCTTTTTCAGGTCAGACATGCTCATGCCGCCCAAAGCCGGATTGCCGCCAAAACCGCCGCGGAAACCGCGCTTCTTGCCCTTCTTTCCCTTCTTGCCGCCCTTTTGCATCATCTGCTCCTGAGCCGTATACATCTTCTTGACCATCTTGCGGGTCTCGTTGAACTTCTTGATGAGCTGGTTTACGTCGGTCACCGTAACGCCAGCGCCCTTGGCAATGCGCGCGCGGCGGCTGCCGTTGATCAGATCGGGCTTCTGGCGCTCAGCCTTGGTCATGGAGCCAATAATAACCGCCATGCGCTCGAAAACACCCTCGTCAACCTCGCCCTTGCTCATGGCCTTGTCGCCACCAGGAAGTGCGGAGATGAGCTTGCTCAAGCCGCCGATCTTATTGACCTTCTTGTTCATCTCCAGGAAGTCGTCAAAGGTGAGCTGAGCCTTGGCCAGGCGCTTCGCCTCTTCCTCTTTGATCTCTTCTTCCTGCAGCTTAACGGCGCTTTCAATAAGGGAGACCATGTCGCCCATGCCCAAGATGCGCTTGGCCATGCGGTCGGGATGGAAGACCTCCAAAGAGTCGGGCTTTTCGCCCTGGGAGATGAACTTGATGGGTTTGCCCGTGACTTCGCGGATGGACAAAGCGCCACCGCCGCGAGCATCGCCGTCCATCTTGGACATGATGACGCCGTCAAAGTCAACGCGCTCGGCAAAGGACGCCGCAACGTTCACCACGTCTTGGCCGGTCATGGCGTCAACGACCATCAGAATCTGGTCAGGCTTAACAGCCTCTTTGATGTTCTCGGCCTCAGCCATCATCTCTTCGTCAACATGCAAACGGCCCGCGGTGTCAACGATAACCACGTCGCGCATGGAGTCAATAGCGTCCTGGACGCCTTCCTTGGCAATCTGAACAGGGTCAACACCAGCGCCACGATAGCAACGCACGCCAATCTCGTTGGCCAAAGTTTCCAGCTGATCAGCTGCAGCGGGGCGATACACGTCGCAGGCAACCACCAAGGGGTTATGCTTCTGTTCCTTCAGCAAATATGCCAGCTTAACCGCTGCGGTGGTCTTACCAGAGCCCTGAAGGCCCACCAGCATGATAACGTTGGGAATGCGGCTGCCCATCACCAGGCGGCTGTCAGAGGTGCCCAGCAAGTTGGTGAGCTCGTCCAGCACCACCTTCACCACATTCTGAGCAGGGGTCAGAGAGTCAAGCACGTCTGTTTCCAGGCAGCGCTCCTTGGTGCGGGCGATAAAGCCCTTGACCACCTTGAAGTTAACGTCCGCCTCAAGCAGCGCCATGCGAATTTCGCGCATAGCCTCATTGATGTCTTCTTCAGTCAGGCGGCCTTTGCCCTTCAAGCGGCCAAAGACGCCTTGTAATCGATCGGAAAGCGATTCAAGCATACTATTGCTCTTCCTCTTCGTCGGTTCCTACACCGCCCACCAGGGCGGACACAAAATCAGCAGCATCAAATTCACGCAGGTCATCAAGACCCTCGCCCACACCGATCTTCAAAATAGGAAGATTCAGCTCATGGGAGACGGCCAAGGCGATACCTCCCTTAGCGGTGCCGTCCAGCTTTGTCATGATAATACCATCAAGGGTCAATGCCTTGTGGAATTCTCGCGCCTGAGACAGGCCATTTTGACCCGTGGTGGAGTCAATGACCAAAACGGTATACACCGGCAGCTTGGAACGCTTGCGCACTACCGAAACAACCTTTTGCAGCTCGCGCATAAGGTCGGCAGAGGTGTGCAGGCGGCCTGCAGTGTCAATAAGCACCAAATCGGAGCCTTCGCGCTCGGCGCGCTCGATGGTATCGTAGCACACGCTGGCAGGATCGCTACCGCGCTCGCGCATGCAAATGGGCACATCGGCACGCTTGGCCCATACCTCCAGCTGCTCGATGGCGGCGGCGCGGAAGGTGTCGGCGCTGCCCAGCAGCACTTTGCGACCCGCCTCGGTAGCTTGCTTGGCCAGCTTGCCGCAGGTGGTAGTTTTGCCGGAGCCATTTACGCCGACGAACAGCACAACGGCAGGCTCCCCCGCTAAGATGCCTTTCTCGTCAGCCACGAAGAAGTCGCTCATCTGCTCTTTTAGCAGAGCGAGAACCGAAGCCGCATCGGGCAGAGCCAAGCGGGTTGCACGGTCGCGCAGGTTTTCCACAATCTGGCATGCTGCAGAGCCGCCCACATCAGCCAGAATCAATGCTTCCTCCAGGTCATCCCAGAAATCATCGTCAAGCTTGGGGCCGCGCTTGAGCAGAACGTTCATCTGCTCCTTGAACTTGTTGCGCGAGCGCTCCATGCCTTCGGTCAAGCGATCGAAAAAGCCCATTTATCCTCCTACTCGGCGTATTGGAGCGCGTGCTCCAATCGCTGGCTAATAACCTTGGTAACGCCATCTGCTTGCATAGATACGCCAAAGAGCACATCCGCCATTTCCATGGTGCGGCGCTGATGGGTGATCATGATGAGCTGGGTAGTTTCACGCAACTCGTTCAGGTATGCAAGCAAACGACGCAAGTTGCTATCGTCCAAAGCGGCCTCAACCTCGTCCAGAATGTAGAACGGCGTGTTGCGAATGCGATATACCGCAAAGAGCAACGCCAATGCCACCAGCGATTTTTCGCCGCCGGACATCAGGGTCATCTTGGAAATCTTCTTACCGCGGGGCTGCGCCACCACTTCAACGCCCGTGTGCTCCATGTCTTCGGGGTCAACCAGCAAAAGCTCGGCTGAACCACCGGGGAACAACGCGGCAAATATCTCCTTGAAGTTGGCGTTAGCGGCCTCAAAAGTGCGTGCAAAATCGTCCTTCATGCGCTCGTCGATGACAGCGTTGATCTTGCGAAGTGCCGCGCGGGCGCCGCGCAAGTCGGCAAGCTGGGACGACAGATAATCATAGCGAACCTTCAGCTGCTCATATTCTTTGGCAGCGTCGGGGTTGATGGTGCCCATGTTGGCAATGCGGCGCTTCAGGCGGAACACTTCCTCTTCCACCTGGGCCCTATCATCCAGCTCAGGCAGCTCCAAGGCGCGCTCAACCGGCATTGCGTAATCTTTCGCAATAAGGGCAACGCACGACTCTACCTGAATCTCCAGGCGTCCCTTTTCAACGCGCATCTGGCCCAGTTCCTCATTGAGCTGGTCGTAAGCATCGCGAGCAACCTTAACCGCCTCACGAGCCTTCTGCGCCTGCTGATGCATGCCCGTGGCGGCATCTTGCTCACGCAGGGAGGTTTCCTCCAGTCTGCGGGCTCGCAAGCGGGCGGAATCGCCCAAAAGCCCCAGGGTTTCAATAAGCGGCACCGCGCGGCGGATGACGCGCTGTTGCACCTGCAGGTGCGCCGCGGCGTTTTCGTCAGAGGCGGCAAGTTTGGCCACCTCTTCCCCACGGGCTTTCAGCACGCGATCAAGGTATACCTGGCGCTCTTTGAACATGGCCTCTTTCAGCTTAGCATCAGCCAAGGAGCGGGCCAGCTTGCCCTCCTGCTCGCGAGCGGGGGCAACGGCGTCCTGGCTTTGAGCCACCAGGAGTTTTTCCTGGGCAACCTTTTCCGTGGCAGCCTGCAGCATATCGCCGAACTGCTGCACCTGAGGGGTGGCGGAATCGATGACGCGCTGCACCTCCTGGCGCTGTCGCTGGGCATTTTCAAGTTCGTTTTTCGCCTGGGCAAATCGTTTCGCAGCGGCGTTTTGTTCGTTTTTGGCAGCAGATACCAAGCCGCGAACGCGAGCCAATTGCTGACCCTTTTCCAGAAGTTCGTCCTGGGCAGATTTCACCTGCGCCGCAGCCTTTTCCGCTTCTTGCGCCAGCTGCTCAACCTTGCAGGAGCTTTCACGATGATTTTCGCGCAGGGCATCCAGGCGACGGGCGCGGGCCAAAGCGCCTTCGGCGCTTTCATCGGCGGGCTTGCCGAACACCAGGCGTCCATCAGGGTAAACAATATCAGCATTAAGGGTGCACGCGCACACGGCCCCCTGAGAAGATTCGTGCAGCTTCAATGCATCCTGGAAGCTTTCGCAGACAACCACGTTACCCAAAAGGGCCTCTACGGCTTCTTTTGCATCTGCGGGCAGGTGCACATGGTCCATGAGGGGGTATTGGCCGCCGCTCAGCTTAGGAAGAGCCGCCTTGCGAGATGCCGCGTCCTTGCGCAGAAGCAGGGTCACAACACCCCTCAGCGATTCTTTCTGCAGATGCCCGGCCAGCTGAATTGCGGCTTGACCATCCTCAACCAGCAGAGCGGATACGCTTGTTTCAAGCAAACGCTCCACCAGCAGGTCATATCCCTGCTCCACCTTCATCTGGTGAAGCAGCGGAGAAAAGTCGAACTTGCTTTGAGCTTCAGCGCCATCAAGCCAGGCACGAGCCTCGCTGGCAGAGGAAAGAGCCTGTCGCTCCATTTCCTCCAAGGCAATCATTTGGGCGGCCAGGGAACGCTCTTGACGAATAGCTGCGTCATGGGCGAAGACGGCTTGCTTTTCAGCTTCTTTGGCCTGGTTGAGACTGGTGCGAGACAAAGCCTCGGCAGAAGTGGCCTCTTGCAGTTGCGCATCCAGATCTTGCAAGGACTGAGCACTGTCCTGCTGGTCCTTTTGCGCCTGGTCAAAAGCGTCTTGCAAGCTTGCCATGCGCTCGTCATACAAGCCGGCGCGGCTTACCGCCATATCCAGCTTTTCCTTAGTGCGAGCATAGTTGCCGCGAATGGTTTGCTCTTCCTTTTCTGCGTCACGACGAAGCTGCTGGTGAGAGAAAACCTCGCGCTCCAGGGCACCCAACTGCTGAGAGCTGGCAGAATGCTTGAGCTCAAGATCGGTAGTTTCAGCCTGAGCCGCAGCAAGCTTCTCAAGAAGCTCAGTAAGCTCTTGTCTCAGCTGGGCATCCTCTTCGGCCAATTGCTGGCGGCGCTCGGCGTTGGATTCAACCAAAGCTTCCAGCTCCGATGAACGAAGACGCGCAGAGCGAAGCTTCTCCTTGAACAGCATAATTTGAGAATCAAAGCGCTCCACCTGCTCAGACACGTTGCGATGCTGGCGAGCCAGCTCAGTAAGGCTCTCGCTGCCGTTGCGAACCATATCCTGGCAGCGGGCAGATTCTTCCTCCGCCTGGGCGATGGCAGCCTTACGCTGCTCCAACATCTCTTCCATGGAGGCAAGCTTGGCGCAAATATTGTTCCACTTGCCGCGCAAAACGCGCACGTCATCAACGGCCAAGCTCAAACTCAAGTCGGTAAGCTGGGCGGAAAGGTCTTCATAGGCTGCGGCCTTCTTCGCCTTGCGCTCCAAAGGACCCAGCTGGCGTGACACCTCGTTCACAATGTCCTGCACGCGCTCCAGATGTTGCTCCATCTGCTCAATGCGTCGCTCGCTTTTCGCCTTGCGCTGCTTGTGCTTCAAAACGCCTGCGGCTTCTTCAATCAGAGCACGGCGGTCTTCAGGCTTGGACTGCAAAATAGAATCCAAGTTGCCCTGGGAGATGATGGAATAGGTGCCCGTGCCCAGGCCCGAATCATGCAAGATGTCCAAAACGTCCATGCGGCGGGCCGGTGAGCCGTTGATGAGGTACTCGCTTTCGCCGCTGCGGAACATGCGACGGGTCACCGAAACTTCTGTATAGTCAACGGGAAGAGACCCATCGGAGTTGTCAAGAACCAGGTCAACCTCGGCAACACCCACCGATTTACGGGCAGAAGAACCTGCGAAGATAACGTCTTCCATTACCTGGCCGCGCAAATTCTTGGCGTTGCGTTCGCCCAATACCCACAAAACGGAGTCGGAGATATTCGATTTACCCGAGCCGTTGGGACCCACGATAGCCGTAACGCCCGGCTCCAGCGACAACACGCTGCGGTCGGCAAACGACTTAAATCCCTTCAGCGACAACTGTTTCAGGTACATGCTCTATCCTTGGTGATGGATCTCTTCAGAGGCATGAGCATGCTTGCGAGCCTGCTTCTCTGCCTTTGCCTTCGCAGCAGCAGCCTGCTTCTCGGCCTTCTGCTCGGGAGTGAGGCCCAGACCAAAAAACTCGCTCAGGCGGGCCAAGGTGCTACGAGCAGCCTGGCTTTCGGCCTCTTTCTTGGTGCGGCCAGTACCCTGAGCAAGACCCTGCTCGCCGGCGAAAACCTGCGCAACAAAAGTGCGGTCATGGGGCGGTCCCTGGGTTTCAATAAGCTTATACGTGGGCGTAATGCCGTCTTCTTGCAGCTTTTCCTGAAGGGCGCTCTTGGGATTATCGGGCTCGCGAGCCATATCGATGCTCATGCGAGGAATAAGCGTGCGCTTCACGAAAGCAACGGCAGCATCCATGCCGCCATCCAAAAACAGGGCGGCAACGGTGGCCTCATAAACGTTTTCCAGGGCGGAATGCAAACCGCGGCGACCCGTGCCGGCCTCAGATAGGCCAAACACGATGCAGTCGGCAAAGCCCAGGTTCATGGCAACCTCAGACAGGCTGGCGCCCGAAACCAAAGCAACTTTGATACGGGTCAGGCCGCCTTCGTCAAGGTCGTGATATTCGTGGAAGGCCAAGGTGGCCACAATGGCTCCCAGAATGCTATCGCCCAAAAACTCCAAGCGCTCGTAGGAGTACTTAACGGAGCAGCCCTCAGTGGCGGAAGGGTGAGTAATTGCCGCAAGCAGCAAGGATTCGCTATTGAAACGGTACTGAATGATCTCCTGCATCAAGTCAAGCTTTTCCCTCTGCTCGTCAGTGATGTCTAACAGCTCGGGAAAATCACTCATGGCTTTCCTCCGCAGCTTTTTGTGCTAAGGCCCAGTCGGCAATTTCCTGGATCAGACCAGAGCGCACCACGCGGGCAGAGATGGCCACGCCGTTCAGAATGCCCTCGTCAGAGGAGGAACCGTGACCGATGATGCAGGCACCCTTAACGCCCAGCAAAGGAGCGCCGCCGAACTTGTCGGGGTCAATGGAGTCTTTCAGGTCCTTGAAGCCGCCCATAAGGGTTGCGGCACCCAGTTTGGTCACCAAGCTTTGGGTCATAATGCCCTTGATTGCCTTGAAGATCTGCTTAGCAGTGCCCTCGATGGTCTTCAGGCATACGTTGCCCGTAAAGCCGTCGCATACAAAAACGTCAAAATTGGCAGCCATGACATCGCCGCCCTCGGCATTGCCGGCGAAATTGGGGATCTGCTCCTTCAGCATCTGATGGCATTCCTGGGCAAGCTGCGAGCCCTTGGTCTCTTCGGAACCGATGTTCAGCAGGGCGACACGGGGGTTCTCCATGCCCAGCAGGTTCTTGGCGTATACGGACGCCATCTGGGCAAACTGCACCAAGTACTGGGGCTTGCAATCGGCGTTTGCGCCTACATCGCACATGAGAACGGGGCGGATGGGAGAAGGAATGACCGTGGCCAAAGCAGGGCGGGAAATGCCCTTGATGCGGCCCATGATCAGGGTTGCCGCGGCAAGGCAAGCGCCCGTAGAACCAGCGGAGTAGAAACCCTGGGCGCGACCCTCTTTCACCAAGCGGCAGGCAACGGCAATGGAAGAATCCTTCTTCTTGCGCACGGCCTCGGCGGGATGTTCTCCCATGCCAATAACCTGAGTGGCCACAGCGGCCTCACAGCGCTCGTGGGCAGCTGCAAAAGGCTCAACCACGTCGGCGGGTCCGCACAGAATGATGTCCAGATCGGGGTCTTGGGCCAAAGCAAGTTCGCAACCTGCCAAAACCACCGAAGGCGCGTTGTCGCCGCCCATGGCGTCAACGGCAATAGTGACGTGTTCAGACATTGAATATCTCCTTGAAAAGCGTTTGTCCTAAGACGGAAAAAGCTGCCCTTCTGAAAGAGAACACAGCAGCATTTGCCGACTTCTATACAGGATGAATTATAGGAGATTTATTCGTCAAATTCCCTATTCAGGAGCCACTTTTCAGGGGTTCGGCACAATTATTTCAAGAAGCTTTTGCAGATAAAAAATCTTGTCTGCAAACCCAAAAAGCCTTCCCTCTTCGCAAAGAGAGAAGGCTCGCACAAAGCTATAAAAACCGAATTATTCGGCTTCGATAACCTCACGGTTCTTGTAGTAGCCGCAGCTGGGGCATACGCGATGAGGCAGCTTAGCCTCGCCACACTGAGGGCATACGGAACGAGAGGGGGTGCTGATGCGATCGTTGGCGCTACGACGAGAGTGAGTGCTAGCGCGACCGGTTCGTTGCTTAGGTACTGCCATGACCTATTCTCCTTCTTTAACAAACCGAGACCTAAATGTCTCGAGTATCTCTAGATAAACACGCAAAAAAGCATTCTAGCAAAGTTGACACCGCTATTCAAGGGCAAATCTCAGCTCTGCCAAAATTATTGCCACTCCTCAATCTTGAAGTCTTTCAGAGCAGCAAAGGGGTTATTGGGATTGATGCCGTCATCCTCTTGGGCGCAATCGCAGGGGCCTTCATTCAAGTTGGCGCCGCACTGAGTGCACAGGCCCTTGCAGTCATCGTCGCACAGGGGGATTACCGGGATATCCAGGGTGATCGCCGACTGAATAAGCGGCAGCAAATCCAGCTTGCGATCATCGGGAAGAACGTCGAACTCGTCGTCTTCCAGATCTTCCTCGCTGGCGCCTTCGGCATCCAGAAGGAAGTAACCTTCAATCTCGCCAAACAGAGGAACTTCTGCGGCTTCTCCGCAGCGGGCGCAAGCGGTGGTGCCCACCACGTCGCAGGTACCCTCAACCAGCAGGGCCTCACCCGTATTGGTGACCTCAACGTCCCAGGTCAGAGCCTGTTCAAAGGTGTACAAATCTGGACCGAACTTCATAACGGGAAGATTTACCTCTCCCTCGTAATGAGCAGTCTCGGCCGGATTCAGCAGCTCTACGGGAATGTCAATGATTGCGTTTTCCATTGATTAGCGAATCTGGGTCGTAGGGGTGTTCATGCGCTCGCGGCAACGGCGAACGTTGTTCAGCATGGTGTCCAGGCTCTGCTCAACATGGTTGAACACTTCCTCGGCATAACCCTGTGCGCCAGCGCGGGTCTGATAATCGAACTCGCGGGCATCAGCAATCAGCTTGTCAGCCTGCTGATGGGCAATGCGCACAACCTCGGTGTCGCTGGAAATGGTCATAACCTCGCGCTGAGCGTCGCCGATCATGCGGTTTGCCTCTGCCTCTGCATCGTCCAGCAGGTTCTGGCGCTCGCGAACAATGGCGCGAGCCTGAGCAAACTCGCCCGGGAAGCGATCGCGAATCTCGTCAATGATGTCAAGAGCCTCGCCTACATCAACCTGACGCAGGTTCTGCTTACCAAAAACAGGCTTGGCATCTTCCAGGAGAATGGACAGATCCTCAAGCAGTTCAAGGACATTTACTTCATCCATGATGAGCCTTTCTCATATAGGTTAAAGGGCATAGTGCCCCTCACAGACATACGTAACTGGTGAATTTTACCATTGTTTTGGCGCAAGTTTAGAGGGAATCACCCCTTGACAGGGTAAAACAGCACGTAACCCCTACAATTTTGAGAGAAATCTAGGCGAATTTCTTCTGCAGCGCCTCATTAACGCAGGCAGGAACGAATTGCTCCACGCTTCCGTGATAGCTGGCAATCTCGCGTACCACCGAGGAGGAAAGGTACATGTACTCGGGGGAAGACATGATGAAAATGGTCTCCAGCTGAGGGTCCAGCTGATAGTTCAGGGCCGTCTGCTGGAACTCGTATTCGAAGTCGGTGATGGCACGCAATCCCTTAACCGCAACAGTGGCTTCCATCTCGCGGGCAAAATCAACCAAAAGACCCGTAAAGGGCTCAACGCGAACATTGGGAACATCCTTCAACGCCTCGCGGGCCAAAGCAACGCGCTCGTCCAAAGAGAACAGCGGGTTTTTCTTGGGAGAAGCGGCAACTGCCACGATAACTTCGTCAAAAGTTCGGGAGGCTCGAGTGATAATCTCAATGTGACCTGCAGTAATAGGATCAAAAGTACCCGGAGTCAGTGCTCGTTTCATTCTTCCGCCTTCCCAAAGATATCAATGGCAATCTCGCCATAGGTTTTCGTTTGCATACTATCCCATTTCACCGACGACGCAGCGAAAAAGGGAGTCAAATCCGTATCTCGTGAATGCTCGTAGGAAATCGTAACGTAGGACGCCAAGGCTCCCGCCTCATCCAGGGCCTCAAGCAGGCCGAAAACCTGTGCCGGGTCCATGGCGTAAGGCGGATCCAGCATGACCAGCCCAAAGGGTTCATGGCCCCCCAGGGGCGGATGCGCCAGCACGTCGGTCTTGCGTACCACCGCACGGCCCTCTTGGCAGTGTACCTTTTGGATATTGCCGGTCAGGGTAGCGTGAGATTGAGGATTCATCTCATAAAACCATGCCTGCTTCGCACCGCGGGAAAGTGCCTCAAGGCCCAAAGCCCCCGAACCGGCGAAGGCGTCAAGCACCGTAACGTCATCGAAGGAATCCAAAATGAAATACAAGGAGCTCATGAGCGACTCCCTGATTCGATCGATGGTTGGGCGTGTGGCATCACCCTTGGGGGCGGCAATTGCACAGCCCCTCCATTCACCTGCGATAATACGCATGGTTAACCTCCCATTACCTCATGGTTTCCCCGCAGAAGACGTACTTCGCGGGCAAGAGCTTTATGGTCCAGCTGCTCTAGCTGGGGGTCGCTGGCAAGCAGTTTCAGCGCATCTGCGTGAGCGGCCTCAATAATGGCGCCGTCGCGAATGACATTTACTAGCTTCAAAGACGATGCACCGTGCTGCCTGTTACCCAAAAGGTCGCCTTCGCGACGCAGACTCAAGTCATACGTTGCCAGCTCAAAGCCGTCATCGGTGCGCTCCATGGCACTCAGACGGTCAAGAGCCGTCTCAGTGCGGGAGTTGGAAATCAAAAACACCTGGGCGGGCTTTTCGCCGCGGCCAACGCGTCCGCGCAGCTGATGCAGCTGAGACAAACCAAAGCGATCGGCGTCCTCCACAATAATCACCGTGGCGTTAGGCACGTCAACGCCCACCTCAATAACCGTGGTTGCCACCAGCACCTGGATATCGCCGGCGCGGAAGGCCTCCATAGTCTTTTGCTTTTCGGCGTTGGGCAGCTTGCCGTGAAGCAGGGCAACGTTGTAGTCATGGAAGATGGTTTCCTGCAAAATCTGAGCCTGCTGCTTTGCGGCGGCAACGTTTTCGCTGGCAAAATCGCCATCGTCTTCAATGGCGATGCAAGCAAATTCGTAATGGTCTTCCTCGTCTTCTTTGGTGCGCTTGGCGCGCTTGTTACGCTCCTCGGAGTCAAGACCCACCAAGGGGCACACCACGTATACCTGCTCACCCCTATCCAGGGCATCACGAGCGGCTTCATAGGCCGTTTGCTTATCTTCCCTGGTCAAAACTTTAGTGGTGCGCTGAGCCCCGGCATGAGGGCGCTGGCGCAAGTACGAAAGGGACAAGTTGCCAAAAAGCGCCAAGGCCAGCGAACGGGGAATGGGCGTAGCGGTCAAATACAGCGCATCGGGGGCATCGCCCTTGGCTAGCAGGCGGGCGCGCTGATCAACGCCGAAGCGCTGTTGCTCGTCAATGACGCACAAGCTGCAGCGGGCAAAGAGCACATCGGGTTCTATGACCGCATGGGTGCCAAAAAGCACTTGCAGGCTGCCGTCGGCCAATCGCGCCAAGATGTCCTGGCGATCAGCCGCCTGGGTAGCGCCGGTAAGAATAGCCCAAGAGACGCCAATTTTATCGAACAGCGAACCTAGGCTCTGGGCGTATTGACGCGCCAGCACCTCGGTGGGCGCCATCATAACCGCCTGGTTGCCCGTATCAACCGCAGCGGCAAGGGCAAAGGCCGTCACAGCGGTTTTGCCCGTGCCCACATCACCCAGCAGCAGATGATTCGCACAGCGGGGTTCATGCATGTTGGCAAGAATCTCAGAGACCGCCTTCAACTGGTCTTCCGTTAAGGCGAAGGGCATCACTTCAAAGAGCTTCATCAAGGCAGGACCGTCAACGCAATGGCTTACCGGCGCGCGCCCCTCTTCTCCCTGGCGGGCCCCCTCCTGCATCAGAGCCAGCTCCAGCAGGAGAATCTCCTCGTACACAAGGCGCCGGCGGGCATCCGCCACGTCTTCCATAGCATGAGGGAAATGGATGGTGCGCAAGGCGTTGCGGCGTGACATCAGGCGATACTTGGTACGCAGCTCCAAAGGCAAAAAGTCATCCATGCCTTGGCAAAGGTTCAAGCCGTTGCCAATCAGACGCCGCATCCAGGCCGCTGAAATATCAGCGCAGGCGGGATGCACGGGAATGATCATGCCTTCAAAGGACTCCCCCGCCTCTGCCAAGGGTTCAATGAAGGGGTTGGTCATGCGCTTGAAGCCGTAATCAAACTCCACCTTGCCGGCCACCGCAATTTGCATGTCTTTGGCAAGGGAATCCATAAGCCACGGCTGACGGAAGGCCGTAATCATCATGACTCCCGTCTCATCAACCAGGGTGATTTCCACCAGCACCAATTTCGGCTTAGGGCGCTTCAGCTTCAGCTCGTGCACCCGCCCGCGAATGGTGCAGCTCTCCCCAATGGTTGCACTGCGTATGGTTTCCACCTTGGAAAGGTCAATGTAGCGACGAGGGAAGGTGCTCACCAGGTCTTTTACCGTGCTGATGCCCATGCCACCCAAAGCTTTGGCGCGCTTGGGACTCACGCCGCTCACTGCCGTGACGCGGCCTTCAAGGCACATAGTTGCAGAAGTGCGGTCGACGCTGCCGACCGCACTCAAAGTAGTATCTGTAGATGAAAGCTGGTCCATGGGCCTCTGTGCGCCTATGACAGCACTTTACTCAAGGGAGAAGATAATGGGATACAGAGGCTGCTCGCCACGCTGGGCGTCAATCTCCAGGTCCTCGTAGGCCTCCTCAACCTTCTCAACCAGCGCATCAAAATCTTCCTGAGAAAGATCAGCGCCGGCCAGGATGGTCAGGTTATCCATATCATCGGCCTCCATGGTTTCCAGCAGGTCCAAGAAAACCTGCTCCAGGGACTGGCCCACAGCCTCAATTGAGCCATCAGCGATGCCGATGACGTCGCCATCGTGGATGGGGTTATCATGAGCGTCCTTGGAGTCCTTGATGGCAGTGGTAATCTCGCCGGTCTTCACCTCGGCAAAGGCATCGGTCATGCTCTCGATGTTGGCTTCCAGATCAGCCTCGGGGTCAACGCCGAACAGGGCGGAGAAAGCAGCGGGGACGCTCTTGGTGGGAACAACGCCGCAAGGCTTCTCGGAAATGGAAGCAGCGCTGTTGGCAGCCATAACGATGTTGCTGTTGTTGGGCAGAATAATGACTGCGTCTGCATTTACCTTGTTCACGGCATCAAGCAGGTCCTTGGTGGAAGGATTCATGGTCTGTCCGCCGGAGACAACCACGTCAACACCCAGGCTCTTCAGAATCTGAGCGTTGCCCTCGCCTGCGGCAACGGCAACGAAGCCCAGAGCCTTGTGCTCGCCCCGCTCTTCGGCAGCCAGCTTCTCAGTGCGCTCAGCGCTCTGCAGCTGCATGTTGTGGATGAATACCTCAGAAATCTGACCGCGCTCCAAGAAGTAGGCCAAAACCTTATCGGGGGTATTGGAGTGTACATGCACCTTGAACTTGGGAGTTGCGCCTACGCACAGCTCGCAGTCGCCCATGGTTGCCAAAAATTCCAGAGCCTCATCGCAATCCAGCACATCGGAGTCAACCAAGAACTCGTTGCAGTAGCGATATGCAGAGCCTTCCCAGTCATTGATCTGCTCAATTTCTACCTTGGGAGCCGCGGTGCGCGCAAAGGCCAAAGCGTCAACCAAAGCGCCTTCCTTGCCGGTCAGTGCAGCAACAAATGCGCTAATGAAGATGAACAGACCAAAACCGCCTGCGTCAACAACGCCGTTTTCCTTTAGGACGGGCAGCAGATCAGGAGTGCGCTGAACGGAAGCCAGAGCCTCAGCTGCAACAGCATCCATGGCTTCTTCAGTGGAAAGCTTAGCTTTGGCAGCCTTCTTAGCTGCAGCGGCAGTATCCTTCAAAACGGTCAGGATGGTGCCTTCAACGGGCTTGCGAACGGCCTTGAAAGCAACGTCCACAGCCTTCTGGAAGCCTGCATTGATCATATTGGTATCAAACTGCTCGCAGGTCTGAGCACCTTCGCAGAAGCCGCGCAGAATCTGAGAGGTGATAACACCCGAGTTGCCGCGGGCGCCCATCAATGCGCCCTGAGTGATTGCCTTGCGAATGTCGTTTTGGGTGTAGCCAATGGGCATCGCCGCAAGATTGGAGACCACGCTCTCGATGGTAAGAGACATGTTAGTGCCAGTATCGCCATCAGGAACAGGGAAAACGTTAAGACGGTTTACTTCTTCCTTGCGCTCCGACAGAACCTTGCTGGCAGCCGCAACAGCGTTCACAATGTCGTTGCGTGAATAGTATCCAGACATGAAAACCTCAATTTCCAATTCGATAGATGGATATGCTTGTTACTTAACCTTGATTCCCTGAACGTGAACCTCAATGTCGGCCAGAGGAATGCGCGTGTACTCGGTGAGAGCGAACCTCACCGCATCGGTCAGGTTGCGAGTTACCGTGGAAACGGGAATGCCGTACTCAACCACGATGTACAGGTCAACGCGAACGCCCTCAGGTGTCTGGGTAACCGTGACACCACGGCGCAGGCGGGAGGCAGGCAGGATTTTTGCAATACCATCAGCGGCGTTAGGAGCAGTCATGCCCACAACGCCATAGCATTCCATTGCGGCATTGCCCACAACGTCAGCCAGAACATCATTGGATACGTGCAGATCTCCAGGAATCATTTCAGCCATAGGTCTTCCCTTCAATTTATTGCCAGTAAAAAACTTCAATATTTAAACGTCAGAAGTATACCCTATACTACGCGTATGAACACCCTTACAATCGGAAAGCGTCACAACTGCACAATTGGAAAAGATTATCGAAAGATTTTTCTTGTGCCAGCAGTACTCACGTGATAATATACTCAGGCTGTTTTATTTAGATTTTGTTTATAATAGAACTTGGAGTTGATAGAAATGTCTAAGGTTTGCGAAGTTTGCGGTAAGGCTCCTGTTGCTGGTCGCAGCATCAGCCACTCTCATCGCGTTTCCAACCGCACTTTCCGCCCCAATGTGCAGAAGGTCACCATCAATGACAATGGTGCTGTTCGCAAGGCTAACATCTGCACCAAGTGCCTGAAGGCCGGTAAGGTCGTTCGCGCTTAATTCGCGGAATTGCGTCTAACGCATGCATAAGCCCGCTCGCGCGGGCTTTTTTGCGTTGCGCCGTATTAAAAAGCTCGCCGTGGCGGGCTTTTTTTGTGCCCGATGCTTTCGCCGCCCTCCTATTCCCCCAATTTCCGCTTATGCCTAGGCACAACCGCCCAAATGACGCTTGTGCCCAAGTTTCACCTGCGCATAAGCGCTCGAAATACACTTATGCCTAGGCACAACCGCATTTTCAGGAAAAAGGGGAACAGGGCATCGAGACAAAAATGGCCGCCAACTTACGCTGACGGCCAATAGCAGCACAGACGCTTGTCGTAAACGCCTTACACAATGAGCAGGCGCTTACAGGAAGGGCACACGCCCAAAGGAGCCTGGGTCTTCAGCTGAGCAAGATGGGCCGCATCAATAACAGAGCGGCAGCAACCGCAACGGCCATCTGCGTACTTGCCCACGGCAACGCCTCCATTATGGGAGGCAATCTTGTTGAACTCTCTCAGGACATCAGCGGGAATATTGGCGCTCACCTCTTTGATCTGGGCTTCCAGCTGAGCGAGCTGTTTTTGCAGCGCGCCGCCTTGAGCCTGGAAAGATTTGATCTCTTGAGTCTCTTTGGCCTCAAGCTGGTTCAGCGCGGCTACAACCTGGGCCTGAACCTGCTTTACCTTCTCAAGTTGAGCCACTGCGGCATCGTTTTTCTCAGAAAGAGCAGCGCGCTTCTTGGCTATGGTATCCAGCTCCTTGGAAAGATTTTCCACAGCTCGGAAGTTGCCCGCGCCCTTTTCAATCTCTTCCTGCTTGGCCTTCTGGCGATTTGCCATGCTTTCATCTTCATCCATAATGCGACGCAGCGCCTGCTGGGCTTGCTTCAGCAATTCTTCAACTTGCTGTGCCTTTGCCTGAATTTGCGTTTTCTTTTCACGCAGCTGCAAGATGGCCACGCGCTGCGGAAGCTCCTTAAACTGCTTCTCGGCCTTGGTGCGCTCCAGAATAAGCTGCTGCAGATCAAACAAATCTTCAATGGCTTCGGGCGATGCGTACATAATTTCCTCCGAATCAGCGCCAGGGCGCATTACAGGCAAACCCAATTTTGCGTTTGCTCAAATTCTACAACCTTTTCAACGCCTAAGCGCTTAACAGCTTTATACAAGACGCGAGCGAGGGGCAGCTCAGATTTGTCATGCCCCAATTCGATAATGGCCATTCCCGCCTGAGAATATGCCAACGCGTCGTGATATTTGAATTCGCCGCACACCAGGCAATCGGCACCCGCCGCCAAAGCATCGGCGGCAATGCATCCAGCGCTTCCTTGGGCGGTAACCACGTGGCAGACGGTAGCGCAGGGGTCTCCCCAAATGCGCGGGCTGGTGCCAAAAGCGCTCTTGCACCACGCGGCCACATCCCCCACCGACGCCAACTCCCTATCAGCGGGAAGGGTGCACAGCGCGCCGTATCCGCGACCCGTGGCAGAAGCTCCGCTCAAGGGCTGCACGGTACGCACGTATTCCAGACCCAAAGCGGAAGGCATGGCCATAAGTCCCTCTTCATTCAGGTCCAAAGCGGTATGGAAATTGATGAGCGCTACATCATTTTGCAAAGCGGCGACCACCAAAGCACCTGGTTGAGCGGCCACAGATGGCCCCGGCAAAAAGCTTTCCGGGGCTTCCAGAAAAGCGGGATGATGGGTAAGCAGCACGTTGCAGCCAGCCTTTTTAGCGGCAAGAACCGCAGGAACAGTAGGGTCAAGAGCAACGGCGACGCCTTCCACCAAAGCGTCAGGATTGCCCACCAAAAGACCAGTACGATCCCATGGCTCAGCATCTTGAGCAGGGTATTTGCTCAAGAGCATCTCTTCCAACTCACCAACGGTCATGTTCATCATCATCGAGGGCTCCTAATCAAAGGGGATGCAACGGCGATCGCCCGTTGCGGTGAGAACGGTAATGCAGCGATAGCCCGCCTCAAACAGAGCGCGGTAAGCGTCTTTCAAGCCCCTGTCAACCTGCTCAGGGGCATGGGAATCGGTACCCACCGAACAAGGGATGCCCGCACGACAAAACATGCGCAAAAGCTCGGGGGCCGGATACATCTCCTTGCAGCCGTAATACGCACCAGCGGCGTTCAACTCAATGATGCGCTCGGTGGATGCAATGGCATCAACCATCTCAGAATAGACTTTACCCAGGTCGAAGCTGGGGTAATAGCCAAATTTCTTGGCCAAGTCGGGGTGAGCCATGGCGGTGCAAGGCCAGTTTGACGTAACGGCCTCAATCCACAGCTCCACATAGCGACGCCACACGGCATCGTAGCCCAGCTCGTCCCAGCGGCTCATAAGGGCGGGGTCATCGAAGCACCAGCCATCTAAGAAGTGCACCGACAGCAGCGAATAGGCAAAGGGCTCGAAAGATGCATCGGAGATGTCGCGGGTCTCGCACTTTCCCAGCCAGTCGAATTCCGCACCAGTAACCACGTCGATATCGCGGTAAGCCTCTTGGGCCTGAGCAAGTTCAAGCAAGTACTGGGGCAGCAAATCCCAGGTGATGGCGTTTTCCTTCAGAGGATCAAGCTCTGCCGGAAGCGGATAGTGCTCCGTTACCGCCAAAGTTGAGATGCCCGCCTTGCGGGCAGCGCTCACCAGCTGGTCAACGGTGCCCTCACCGTGCCCCGAATAAACCGTATGGGAATGACAATTGACTAGTTCCACAGCAGTCCTTACTTCTGAATACAATCTTGCAGCGCCGCAATAAAGGCCTCAAGCTGCTCTTGTGTGGTGTAGCGGCCCATAGATATGCGCAAGGCTCCATACGCCTTGTCAGCCGAAACGCCCATGGCCTTAAGCACATGGCTGGGTTCCAAGCTATGAGACGCGCAGGCAGAGCCGCCCGAAACACCAAAGCCAGCGTAATCCAAACGAATGATCAGGGTTTCGCTTTCCATGCCCGAAACCAGCACATGAACGATATTGGGAAGGTAATCTCCGTTTCCCGAAGCTACTTGAACCGTAGGGGAAACCCGCTTCATGGCGCCAAGACGTTCATAAAGCCAATCCCGCAAGACAGTCAAACGCTGCGCCTCGGCCGCCTGCATCTCCACAGCAGCGCAACATGCAGCCGCCAGCGCGCACATGCCCGGCACGTTCTGCGTGCCACTGCGGCGCCCTTCCTCTTGGCCGCCGCCCAAAAGCTGCGGCTGAAAAGGCGTACGTGCCTTCAGATACAACAGACCAATGCCCTTGGGGGCGCCAATCTTGTGCCCCGAAAACGATACGGCATCAGCGCCCAGTTTTTGCAGGTCAACAGGAATTTTTCCCAAAGCCTGGGTAGCATCGGTGTGGAAGAGAGCACCATGCTTATGGGCAATGGCGGCCAACTCCTGCACTGGCTGCACCGAACCCACCTCGCTATTGGCCATCATGACAGACACTAGCACCGTATCCTCGCGGAATGCAGCCTCAAGCTGGAAAGGCTCCACGAAGCCACCTTTGTTCACGGGAAGAACAGTAACAGCCACCCCTTCCCGCTCCAGTCTGCGAGCAGGTTCCAGCACAGCATCATGCTCAACAGCCGACACAATGATATGGCCTGCACTATGCTTTCCCTGCTTATGGCGCTGTTCCAAGGCGCCCCGGGTCAAGCCGAAAAGCGCCATGTTGTCGCTTTCCGTGGCCCCCGCCGTGAAAATGATTTCCGCAGGGCGCGATGCGTTCAAATCTTTGGCAATGCTTTTACGAGCCTTTTCCATCAGGTCAAAGGCGCGCCTGCCAGGTGTATGAAGGGAATTGGCATTGCCGCCGCCGGCCTCAAGATGAAGGGCACCGGTCTCCAAAAAGCCGCGCAAGGCCTGCGCCGCCTCTTCGCAAAGAGGCGCCGTGGCAGCGTAATCAAGATATACGTAATCAGCCATAATGCGAAATTACCGCAGGTCAGCCTGGGCCTGGCGGGCAACTTCCTCAATGTCTTTCAGGGCCTGAGCAGGGTCTTCCTGGGCATACACGGCATTACCGCACACAAACACATCGGCACCTGCCTTAGCAACCCCAGCGATGGTCTTCAAACCAATGCCGCCGTCAACCTCAATGAGGGGCGCCACCCCAGCAGCCTTAGCCATGTCCACCACCTGGGCAACCTTCAGATCGCTACCCTCGATGTAAGACTGGCCCGAGAAGCCAGGCTCCACACTCATGATGAGCACCATATCCAGGTCTTTGATTACCGGCTCCAAGACAGAGACAGGGGTCTTGGGCTTCAACGAAAGGGCCGCCTTCACGCCTGCCTCATGGCACTGATTAATAGCGGATTGCATATCTTCCACGGAATCGAAAGCCTCAACATGCATGGTAATCATATCGGCACCAGCGCCCAAATACCAAGGCAGCTGAACCAGAGGGTTGGAGATCATCAGATGAACATCCAGGGGGATGCGAGCAATCTTCTTCAGGCCCTTTACCACCGGCACGCCAATGGTCAGATTGGGCACAAAATGACCGTCCATGACATCCACGTGAACATAACCCGCACCAGCATCTTCAATAAGCTTGATTTGGCTTTCAAGATTCATAAAGTCAGCCGAAAGAATAGATGGGGCAATCTTGGGTTCCTGGAACATGGGGTCTCCTTGCTTTTTGCGAAATTTACCTGCTCATTGTAACGCATGCAAAGGCGGCTGCCGCCGAATATAGCCGTTTGTTCTATAATGAAAACACCCTTTGGGAAAGGACACCCATGCAAAACTCCCGCAAAAGCTTTGATGCCAGCCTGGTGCACTTTGTGTACCGCAGCCCCTATGGCCTTTTGACCATCCAGGCAACCAACTCTGCAGTTACTTGCGTGAAATTTGGCGAAGTTGAGCTAAGCGGCCCTCGCAAACCAAACCCGCTCACCAACCTTATGGCCAACCAGCTCATGGAGTATTTTGCTGGCAAGCGCCAGATTTTTGACGTGCCCCTTAACCCTGATGGAACCGACTTTCAGAAGAAGGTTTGGGCCGAAATCATGAAGATTCCCTACGGGCAATGCGCCTCTACCTCAGACATCGCTGCACGCCTTGGCGATGCATCATCATATCGCGTAGTAGGCGCCGCGGCAAAGCGCAGCCCCCTTGCGGTGGTTATTCCCACCCATCGCATTTCCGCAGCTGAGGGCCGCAAGTTAAACGCCACCAAAGCCAACGTTTTCAACGCAGCCTTGCTCAAAGCAGAACGCCACGCTCTGGGCCTGGAATAATCCACGCATGACAAATCCCCCGGCACCTTGTCACGGCTTGGCGGATTAGTAGAATTCGGGTTTCAAAGGCCTGTCAGCCAGAGCGGCCACAATGGCCTCAATGGACATATCGCCGCGCATGAGGTCTCGAATAGCCCGGCAAATGGGCAGGTCAACGCCAATGCGGTCTGCCAGCTCGCTCAAAGTCTCACAGGCAACAGAACCTTCCGCGATCATATGGGTTTCTGCCGTGAAGTCATCCAGGGTCTTTCCCTGAGCAAGCATTTCGCCCAGCTTGCGGTTACGGGAGTGGCGCGACATGCAGGTGGCAATCAGGTCACCGGTGCCCGCCAAGCCCAGGCAAGTCATGGCTTCGCCGCCGCATGCGGTTACCAGGCGGCTCATTTCCGCCAAACCGCGGGTTTGCAGGGCAGCAGCAGTGTTGTCGCCAAAACCATAGCCGTAAGAAACGCCCGTAGCAATGGCAATGACGTTTTTGAACGCAGCGCACAGCTCAACGCCTAAAACATCGTGGCTCACATAGGTGCGGAATGACGCAGATGCAAAAATGCTCTGGAAGAACTGGGCCGTTTCCAGCAATGAACTTGCGATAACCGTTGCGGCAGGAATGCCCAGCACCACTTCTTCGGCATGATTGGGGCCCGACAGAGCAGCCAGGCGACTCTCATTTCCCAGCACCTGGGCGAAAATCTCAACGCCCACCATGCCGGTTCCCGCCTCAACGCCTTTGGAGCACAGAACCAAAGGAAGGTCTTCACCCACAAACGGCGCAATGATCTGGGCCGTTTCGCGATAAGTTGCCGAAGGGGTCACGATAACCGCAGCGGAAGCACCCGCAAAAGCCTCTTCATAAGAAGTTGTGGCAGTAACGCCTTCCGAAAGGGTTACCTCGCTCAGATAGCGTGGGTTGGCATGCTGCTGGTTGATGCCATCCGCCACCGACTGCTTGCGCGCCCACAGGCATACCTCATGGCCGTTGCGCGCAACGCACTGAGCCAGTGCGGTACCCCAAGAGCCAGCACCAATAACTGCAACCTTCATAGACGCCTACTTATCCGCCGTCTTTTTGCTGCCAATTTTATTCTCGGTGCCGTGGGCCAAACGCTCGATATTGGAACGATGGGACCAAATGACCACCGCACCAATGGCGATGCTCATCAGAATACCCACCGTATTGCCCCAATAGACCCAAACGCCCAGGAAGGGAAAGACGGCAGCCGCCGCAATAGAGCCGGCAGACACGGCCTTAGTGGCAACTACAAACACGATGAACACGGCCAGCAAAATGAGGAACTGGGGCCACCCGAAGGCAACCAGGGAAACGCCGCCACCGCAGGCAACGCCCTTGCCGCCCTTGAAGCCCAGCCAAGGGCTGAAAATATGGCCCAAAATCGCGAACATACCAGCGGTGATAAGCAAAATGCGCGACTCAACGAAAACAGGGTCAACCGAGCCGGTGGCTAGAGCAAAGTCGCAGATGGGATACACCAATGCGCAGGCAAGAGCCGCCTTGGCGAAATCCAGCACAAAGCAGATATAGCCCAGCTTTTTGCCATAAGCGCGAATCATGTTGGTAGTGCCAATGTTGCCGCTACCATGGGTGCGAACGTCATCATGTTTCACCAGGTGAGAGATGACAACGCCCCAAGGAATGGAGCCCAAAAGGAACGACTCCACCACAATGGCCAATGCAGCAAGGGAAATCATGGCACTAGTCTTTCTTCTTGAACTTGAAGTAAACGGGAGTGCCGGTCAGATCGAAAGACTTGCGCAGACGGTTCTCAAGGAAGCGCTGGAAGGAGTCGTTGATCAGGTCAGGATGGTTCACGAAGAACGTGAAGCGCGGAGGACAGGTATCGGTTTGAGTGACGTACTTCATGCGCAGAATTTTGCGGCCCTTGGAGATGGAATGACCGGTCTCACGAATCTCGCCCAGCCAATTGTTCAGCTGGCTGGTGGGAATGGTTTGGCTGTAGTTGGCATAAGCGCGGTCGATGGCGTTCCAGATGTGATCCACATTCTTGCCGGTCTTGGCAACGGCGGAAACAACCGGAGCATAGCCCACAAACACCATACGGTCTTCAATCTTCTCGCGGATTTCCTGCTTAGCCTCAGGACCATCCACCAGGTCCCACTTATTCAGCACGATGACCATGGCGCAACCGCGGTCGGCGGCAAAGCCCGCCACGCGCTGGTCCTCATTAGTAAGGCCAATCTCGGAGTCAACCACCAGCACGGCCACATTAGCGCGGTCGATAGCGCGCATGGCGCGCACGAAGCCGTAGTATTCCACGTCTTCGTCAATGAGGCTCTTCTTGCGCAGACCAGCGGTATCAACGATGGTGTACAGCTTGCCATCGTGCTCCACCAGAGTATCGATAGCATCGCGAGTGGTGCCTGCCACGTCGGAAACAATGGAGCGCTCGTTATTGGTGAGCTTGTTGGTCAGAGAGGACTTGCCAGCGTTAGGTCGGCCAATGATGGCGATGTTCATGCTGTCGGGATCGGGATCATCGTTTTTGTCCAGGCCCAGCTCGCGCAGCTTGTCAACCACGGCGTCCAGCAGGTCGCCGGTGTTGTTGCCGTGGGTGGCGGAAATGGGCCACGGGTCGCCCAGACCCAAGGCGTAGAACTCCCACATGGCGTCAACCTTACCCGGGTTGTCCATCTTGTTCACCAGCAGCATAACGGGCTTTTCGGTGCGCTGAAGAATGCGGGCAACGGCCTCGTCATCGGCCATAATACCCGTCTTGCCGTCAACCAGGAACAGAATAAGATCTGCCTCACGGGTTGCCTCAAGAGCCTGAGAGCGAATATGACCCTGGAACTTGTCATCGTCACCCATCTCAATACCGCCGGTATCAATGAGCTTGAAGGAAACGCCGTTCCAGTCGGCAATATGGTAGGAGCGGTCGCGGGTAACACCGCGCATCTCGTGAACGATTGCCTCGTCAGCCTGGGCAATGCGGTTCACGAAGGTGGACTTACCCACATTGGGGCGTCCCACAACTGCAATAATCGGCAAAGGCATAGGTACCTCCCTACTACGATATGAGCTCAAGGCCCAAAGCGCACAATTGCGCTAGTAATCCATAATGAAGATTTATTATCGCAGATAAAGAAGGGCTTTACCTAGACAAGCTCCATGATTTCGGCAAGAAAACCAGAAGGATTGCACGAAACAGGGATAACCTCCACACCCGTCTCGCGGAACACGTCCTCCAAGGTGCCATCATCCAGCATGACGCCGTCATCGTTAAGCACCACGTTGGGAATAATCACCTGGTCGTTAGGGAACAGATCCAGATTGGGGTCAGAAACCGCCTGAGCCACGTCCGCCGCAGTAAGCAAGCCCGTTACATCCACATTGCCGCTGAAAAAGCCATTCTCAACCGGCAGCACCAGCAACAGATCTTTCAGCACGCTGGCCTCCACTAATTGACCGAAAAACGGCATCATGGCATAGCCCACCAGAAGCACAGCGCGAGCATCTCGTTCGCGCAGATGCTGGGCGCATCTATCCGTCAAGCCCGAGTCCACGCATTCTTCCCAATCGTCCACTACCGAGCGGATGATGCCCACGCCATCCTCGAACATGCCAAAGTCGCCATAGAAGGAAGTGCGCGGCAAATGCTCCAACAGGTGGTCGGTGTATGCGTTGCGATAAAACTCATCTGCAGCGTATACCCATACGCTGCCACGTTCTCTTTTAGCCTTTTTCTGAAAGGGTGCAATAAGGTCAAGAACCTCTTTTGCCTGGCTGGGCTTGTTGAAGCTTCTGTTGAAAATTGACTGATGGCGGGTGAAGCCCAGGGGCACAATGCCAATTTCCACGACGCCCGGGCGTGCGTAAGCCCATTCCAGGGTTCGCTTTAGCTCTTCCCCATCGTTGACATTGGGCACCAGTACAATTTGAACATGCATCTCAATACCCTGTGCCAGCAAACGGTCAATAACATCAAGGCCATGCTGGGCATGCTTGCCAATAAGCTCTTGGCGCACGTCGGGCGAAACCGCATGCAAAGACACGCGAAGAGGCGAAATGCGCTGGTCAACAATGCGCGCTTCATCTTCGGGGGATACGTTGGTCATGGTAACGAAGGTGCCCGACAAAAAGCTCAGGCGATAATCATCGTCGCGCAAAGAAAGAGACGGGCGCAAACCCGCAGGCAGCTGGCGCATGAAGCAGAAGGTGCAGGCGTTGCGACAGAGCTTGATCTTGTCAAACACGACGCCCTCAAATTCAAAGCCCCAATCCTCGCCGGGGAATCGCTCTAGGTCAATAATGCCCTCTTCCCCATCAAGGTCGATGTAGGAAAGAGTGATCTCGTCATCAGAAGTCTGCCAGCGCCAATCAATGATGTCTCGCAGGGGCTGGCCGTTAACTGCCGTGATTTTGCAACCAGGCTCAAAACCGGCGTCATAAGCGGGCGAATCTTCCCGTACGGAAGCAATTACCGCCGCCGGCAAAGCTCCCTTGCTCTGTTGCTCAATATCGCGTGTTGGGTAAGTACTCACAAGTTCTCCAGATAGGTAATCAGCTCTTTAATCTGGTTTTCAGGGGTAGAAGCCCCCGCAGAAACGCCCACGGTTTCGCATCCGGCGAACCAAGTGGGGTCAATATCCTCGATGTCTTCGATATGATACGCCGCAGGAGCAACCGACTGACAAATCTCAAACAAGCGCGTGGTGTTGGAAGAGTTTTTGCCGCCGATGATGATCATGGCGTCAACGGTGCCCGCCAAAGCGGCCGCAGCGTCTTGACGCTGGCGTGTTGCGAAGCAAATAGTGTTGCTCACCTGGGGTTTTAAGCCCATTTCCTCCAAAGCGACCACCACGGCATCCAAAGCTTCGCGGGTCTGCGTGGTTTGCACCACCACACCAATGGGCTCGTAGAGGCCATCGGGCAAATCCTGGGGCGTAGCGGCTACAATGGCGCGAGCCCCTTCTTTGCGGGCATAGGCGGTCAGGCCTTCAACCTCAGGATGGCCCTCTTCGCCCACAACCACCACCAAGCAACCTTGCTTGGCAAGATCGGCGGCGGCTTTCTGCGCGCGAGCAACATGGGGGCAGGTTGCGTCAATGACCTCAAGACCACGGGCCTCAATGTCTTCCATAACGGCGGGGGTCACGCCGTGGCTTCGCACGATGACAATCTGGTTTGCGGCCTCGTCCAAGCTTTCAACGGAACGAATTCCCTGCTCAGCAAGGTGATTTACCACCTTGGGGTTATGGATGATAGGGCCCAACGTTACCGCAGGCTCCCCTTCCATAATGGCGGTCTCCGCTAAATCCAAAGCGCGCTGAACGCCGTAGCAGGCACCGGCGAACTTAGAGAGCACAACCTTCATGTCTATTCTTCTTCCTGATGTTTCTGGAAGTGGGCAATGGCCTCTTCTGGGGTATGGCGCGGAATGGGATGCTCCAGGAACGTCTGCTTGTAGTCTTTGCTGTTGGGAAACAGCTCAACCATGTCCACCTCATCGGGGGTTATACGGTAAAACATGGCGAAGGACTCGCGCATGGCATACCACGTACAGGCTTCCAGACGCTCGCTCTTGGGCAAAAAGTCAAAGTCATCCAGCAAAACGGGGTTGCCGTATTCGATGGTGACCTGGGGAAAACGAACGCGCTGACCCTTGTGCTTGATGTTTTCGGCATCGCGCACGGTCATAGGCAGAATGGGCACCTTGGCCATGCGAGCGATAAGCGCTGCGCCACCATGGAGCTCAGGAATGCGATCGCTCTTGCCGCGGCGCGTGCCCTCGGGCATGATGCCCACCACTTCATCGTTTTTCAGATGGCGCACTGCGCGCTTGATAGCGGTGCGGTCGGCGGTGTCGCGGGCAATGGGAAAAGCGCCCACGCGGGACAGAATCTGTCCCAACAGGCCCCCGGCGTTGCCAAACAGGTTATCGCGGCCCAAAAAGCGCACCCACTGCTGAGGACGGGCCGAAAGGAACATGAAGACCACGTCGAAGAAGGAAGTATGGTTGGCAATGACCAGCACGCCATGGCGCTTTTGGAAGGCGCGCAGATTCTCGCGGCCGGTCACCTTATAGCGCCAGCACACCTTGCAGATGGCAGCAACCACGCCATAGATGATATTGCCGCTCCAGTGAGGTATTTCTTTTTCCAAAGAGGTGCCGCCCAGGGGGCGATCCCACATCTCCTTCATGGAAAGAAACATCGCTACGCCTTTCTTTAAGCCTGACGGGCCAGGTCACAAATAGTCTTTACCACTTCCTCAATGGTCATGTCGGAAGAATCCACCAAGGTGGCATCCTCGGCCTGACGCAAGGGGGATACAGCACGGGTGGAGTCGGCCTCATCACGGCGAATGATATCGGCCAGAATCTCCTCGAAGGTTTCATCGGTCATACCGCGTGCTTCGTTTTGGGCCATGCGGCGACGAGCGCGCTCTTCAGCGCTGGCGGTAAGGAATACCTTCACCTCGGCGTTGGGGAATACGGTGGTGCAGATGTCGCGACCTTCCACCACGTAGTTGCCCTTGGAGCCAATACGACGCTGCTGAACCAACAAGGCTTCGCGCACGGAAGGTGCGGCAGAAACGGGAGAAACGGCCTTGTCAACCTCGGGGGTACGAATGACGGTTGTCACCTCTTGACCGCCGATGAATACATGCTGAGCGCGATCGGCATCGTCGTCGAATGTGAACTCGATTTCGTTTTCAACCGCAATCTTTCCCAGCGCGTCAACGTCGTCAAGAGCAACGCCTTCCTGCAAAGCCTTCCAGGCAATGCTGCGATACATTGCGCCCGTATCCAAGCAAGAAAAGCCCAGCTCTTTGGCAATGAGCTTAGCGATGGTCGATTTACCGGCGCCTGCGGGGCCGTCAATTCCAATAATCATAAGGAAACCTTTCGTAGCAGTGATTGCAATAGCATACCGCATTTTGGGAGGTTCGCGCCGCCTCGCGGGACTTATAGTGACATAAGCACGGAAAGTTCATCGGCGGTCAGCGCGCGCCAAGTGCCGCGAGCCACGCCTTCCAGATTCAGCGGGCCGAATGACTGGCGGTGCAAGGCGATAACCGGGCACCCCACCGCTTCCAGCATGCGGCGTACCTGGCGATTGCGCCCCTCGCGAATGGTCAGACGCACCACCGCCTGCTCTTTACCACGGTTCTTGCGCGCGCGAAGCATCTTTTTGGCCCCGTTGCCGGTGCCGCTTGCCCCCTTTTGGTCGAAGCTGAAAAGCTTCAGAGCCTGCGTTCGTGCATCGCCTTCCAAAAGATCAACCTGAGCAGGCGCAGTCATACCATCAGTGAGCTCAATACCCTCTCTGAGCTGGGAAATTGCCTCCTTGGTAGGAACTCCCTGCGTAAGAGCATAATAGGTTTTTGCCACATGATGGCGGGGATGCAGCAACTTGTTGCCCAGCTCGCCATCGGTGGAAAAAAGCAGCAAACCCGTGGTATCGCGGTCCAAACGCCCCACCGGGAACAAGCTAGGGTGCGCATCCAGCGGAATGAGGCTTGCCACGCAGGCACGACCCTGGGGGTCGTCCATGGTGGTCACGTAACCCGCAGGCTTGTTCAGCATGAGGGTGACAGATTCCTCTTGCAGCAAAACCTCCGCGCCATCAACGGTCACCGTATCGGTGGCCGGGTTCACCTTGGTTCCCAACTCAGTGACAACAGCACCGTTCACAGCAACACGGCCATCCAAAATAAGCTGCTCGCTGGCACGCCGGCTGGCTACGCCGCTGCGCGCAAGGAACTTCTGCAAACGTATTATCTCCTCTGCTGCCCCGTTGTTATCAGGGGAAACACTACTCATCGTCGTCCTCGAACTTCAACTGGCTGAAATCAATCTTGTCCACCAGGCCAAACGTAGAAGTCATGGCAGCACCCAAAAGATCGCGAGAATTGACGCTTTCAGAAGGCAGCTCCTCTTCGTCCAGCAAGCTCAGCTGCATATCGGCCAGCTTCTGCATCTGCTGAGCCACATCGGTTTGGGGCTTTGCCGCAACCGTGGCGCTGGAGGTTCCCGAAAGGCGCTCGCAAATAAGGGCGCGGGTCTCTTCATCAGGCGCGAATTGGGAAACATCGGGTAAATCGGCTACCGAGCGCAGGCCAAAGCGCTCCAGAAACACGCGGGTGGTGGCGTACTGCATGGGGTTGCCGGGGGCGTCTGCCGTACCCGCTTCGCGCAGCAATCCCTTCTCCACCAGGGAGTTTATAGAGCTATCGGAGCTTACACCGCGAACCGACGCCACACCCGCACGAGTAATGGGCTGGCAATAGGCCACAATGGCCAGAGTCTCCAGAGCCGCCTGAGACAGCTTGCGAGTGTCCCAGGAAATCACGTAGCGCTCAATAAGATCGTGGAAGGCGGGATGGGTAAACAGACGCCAGCCGCCCGCCACTTCGCGCAGCTGGATGCCGCGGTTGTCGCGCTCAAAGTCATCCCGCAGATCCATCAAAGCCTGCTCAACCTTGGCGGCGTCAACCTCCAGCATGGCGGAAAGGTCAATAACGCTTACCGGCTCGTCGGTCACAAACAACATGGCCTCCAAAGCGCCTTGAAGCTGATTCTCGTTCAGTCCCGAAAACATAGGCCTATCCTTCCACAACCGAGGTCAGGGCATGATCATCGTCCAGTAAAAGCTCCCCCGACCCTTCAATATAATCAATCTCAATATCGCCAAAGGCCTGCTGTTGGCGCACCGTCACCATGTTGCGCTTGTACAGCTCAAGCACCGCCAAAAAGGTAACCACCACAATGCGCGGTTCAGCGCCGTTGCTGGTAAGCTGCGAGAAACGCAGATGCTTCTCTTGGGTGATGCGCTCATGGATAGTGCGCACATAGGTTTCAACCGGAATGGGTTTGGCGGCAATATGCTCTGATTCCAGCAGGAAAATCTCGCGGCGGGCCAGCGCCTTGGCGGCCAGCTGGCCAATGGTCTCCAGGTTCACGGTAGCCAAGAAGTCAGGCATGGCTCCCAAGAACTCCTTATCGGGGCCAAAGGGACGCGCATGCATGCGACCTTCCGCCTCAAAGCGCGAATTCAACGCATGGGCGGCATTTTTGTACGTCTTGTACGACAGCAGGCGCTCAATGAGGATATCGCGAGCCTCTCCCGGGGATAGCTCGGCAAATTCCTCTTCCACCTGCACTTTTTCTTTAGGAAGCAGGCTTTCTGCCTTGATTTTCAGCAGCGTTGCCGCCACCAGCAGAAAGTCGCTGGCAACGTCAAGGTCAAGGTCTTTCAAATTGGAAATCTCAGCCAGATACTGGTCGATGATCTCAGAAATGGAGATGACGCCAATATCAACCTTTTGCCTGCTCACCAAGTAAAGCAGCAGGTCAAAAGGGCCTTCAAAGCTATCGATGCGAACCTTATACGACACGTCTTCCCTCTTTACAAAAGCAGCGCGAAAAGGGTACCTGCCGTAATGTCCAGATACCAACTAATGGGGTTGATGCTAATGATTTGCGGCAACATGATGACCACAATCATGAAAATGGGCAACGCCCACTGCTGCACCTTGTAGTACTGGGGCATGTATTTGGGCGGAAGCAAAACAGCCAACACCGAAGAGCCATCCAGCGGCGGAATGGGAATCAGGTTGAAGAACATGAAAATCAGATTGATGTACACAAACAGGGGGATCAGCAGGAATATAAAGTTGTAGCCAATGGTGCTGTTCAGGATAACCGCCGCAGTGGTCTGAGGAATTGATCTCATGACAATCACCACCAGGTGATACACCAAGGCACCCAGCAGGGCCATAACCAGATTGGCCGCAGGGCCCGCCAGACCCACAATCAAATCACCCTTGCGCTTGTCCTTGAAGAAGAAGGGGTTGTATGGAACCGGCTTGGCGTAGCCAAACACCGGAAGGCCAACAGCCATAAGCATAAGGGGCATAATGACCGTGCCAAAGGGGTCAATGTGCTTCAGAGGGTTCGCGGTCAGGCGGCCCATATTCTTTGCCGTAGGGTCTCCCAACTTGTACGCGGCAAAGCCATGGGCAACCTCATGGAACACCATAGCGGGAATAAAGCACAGAATGCTGCAAACGAGATATGCGATGTCAATATCGAACACGCGCTACTCCAATCCAGGGTATCCGGCCTGGCGCAGGGCCTCATAAGAGGCAATGGCCACGGCGTTGCTCAAATTCAGGCTGCGCTGATCAGGGCGCATGGGAATGCGCACGCACTGTTGGGCGTAGGCCTGCAGCCACTCTTCGTCAATGCCGCGGCTTTCGCGGCCGAAGAGCAGGTAGCAGCCAGGGTTGTAAGCGACTTCCGCCATAGTGTCCGATGCCTTACCCGTAAAAAGGTGCAGCTCATCGTCGCCATGAGCGGCAAAAAAATCGGCCGCGCAGGCCCAGCGCACAATTTCCACGTCGTCCCAGTAGTCGCAGCCGCTGCGGGACAGCTGCTTGGAGCTCAGACGAAAGCCCATAGGCTCCACCAGGTGCAGCGTGGCTCCCGTGATGGCGCAGGTACGGGCGATATTACCCGTGTTCTGGGGAATCTCAGGCTCAATGAGCACAATGTTGAAAGGGGCTGCCACTATGCGTTCTCCTGCTGCTTTTTCAGTTCTTCTTCCAGCTCTTCCGTAAGCAAGAACCACTCCTCTTCCTGGGCGGCAATGCGCTGCTTCAGGCGGGCGTGCTCGGCAATAACGTCGGTGCTGGCAGTTTCGTTGATGTAGAAATCGGGGTCGGCCAAAAGCTCCATGATTTCCGCCATGCGGGCGTTGTCTTTTTCCAGCAGCTTGTCCAGCTCGGCAATGCGCTTGCGATGCCCCTTCAGGGCTGCGTAGGCGCGGTTGCGGGCCTCCGCCTCGCGGCGCTTTTGCTCCTTGGATTTGGGGGCGCTTTCCTTGGGAGCCGTTAGGGGTGCGGCGCCCTGCTTGGTGCCCGTAGCCCGATGGTTGTTCACCTTCACCAAGGGCCCCGATGCTTTGGAGCCACTCTTTGCAACGGCGTTGGTGGATGCGTTGACGCCCGCCACACCCTTAATGGATGCTTCAGGATTTTCACCATCAGCCTGGCCGGTCTTATACAGGTAGTAATCGTAATCGCCATCAAAAAGCGTTACCTGACCAGGCAAAACCTCAACAATGCGATTAGCGACGCCGCGAATAAGGTGGCGGTCGTGGGTAATGAAGATGATGGTGCCCTCAAATGCTTTCAGGGCCTGTTCCAGAATGTCGGCGCTGGCAATATCCAGGTGGTTGGTAGGTTCGTCCAAGCACAGCAAGGGAGCCGGGGCAACCAGCATCTTGGCCAGGGCAAGACGGCTCTTCTCGCCGCCGGAGAGCACGCTCACGCGCTTTTCCACCGCGTCGCCTTCGAACAGAAAGGCGCCCAGAAGGGTGCGCACCTGAGAAATGCTCCAGCCGGGAGCAGCTTTATCCAGCTCTTCGAAAACGGTGTTTCCGCTGTTCAGCTCTTCAAGCTGGTGCTGAGCATAATAGGTTTTGGAAACGTTCACGCCATAGCGCAAGGTGCCTGCGTCGGGCTTCAGCACATCGGCGACCATCTTCAGCAGCGTAGACTTGCCAGCACCATTAGGGCCAACCAGAGCCACCTTATCGCCACGATACAAGGTGAAATCGAAGTTGTTGTACACCACGTTATCGCCGTAGGCCTTGCGAATGCCGCGCAGAGCCACCACTTCATCACCCGTACGCGGGGGCTGCACGAAGTTGAAATGCACCGTCTTTTTCTGCTCAGGAACCACAATGCGCTCAATCTTTTCCAGCTTGCGCACGCGATCTTGCACCTGCTTGGCCTTGGTGGCTTTGTAGCGGAACTTCTCCACGAAGGCTTCCATATGGGCGATTTCTTCCGCCTGTTTTTCAGCCTGCTGCTTTAGCAGCTCAATGCGCTCTTCGCGAGCCTTCAGATACTTGGTGTAGTTGCCTTTGTACAGCAAAAGCTGGCCGTTATCTATTTCGGCAACACGGTCCACCATGTTATCCATGAAAGCGCGGTCGTGGCTGACCACGATGACAGTGCCTTCGTAGCTGCGCAGGAAGCTTTCCAGCCAGCGCACGCTTTCCAGATCAAGGTGATTGGTAGGTTCGTCCAGCAACAACACTTCGGGATTGCGTATGAGCAGTTTTGCTAGGGCAATGCGCATCTGCCAGCCGCCGGAATACTGGGCGGTGGAATGGGTCAGGTCGCTTTCCTTGAAGCCCAGGCCGAACATGACCGAGCGCACCTTAGCCTCCAAGGTGTAGCCACCCATGATCTCATAGGCATCTCGAGCGCGGCCACATGCCGCCAGTTGCTCATCGGTGGGGTTTTCGCCCAGCTCAGCCTCTAGTTTATGCAAACGCTGCTCGGCCTCAAGCACCTCCGTTTGGGAAGAGATAACCTCATCGAAGATGGGGCGATCTTCCATCTCGATGGCTTCCTGCTTCAGGTAGCCCACGCTGGCCCCGCGAGCCAGCACCACATTACCGGAATCAGCGTCGTCTTCGCCGCTGATGATATTCAGCATGGTGGTTTTGCCTGCGCCGTTAGGGCCAACTAAGGCCAAGCGGTCATTGGACTCCAGACGCAAAGTAGCGTCGGAGAACAGGGTTCGTCCACCGTATGACTTGGTGATATGTTCAAGTTGAAGGATCATGATTCCCCTCAAAAATTGCCTAATACTCGAACTTAATATTTTACCTCAAAAAGCTTATGAATTGGGTACTTGCACCAAAGCAAACCTTGCAGTAATATACATGGGCACAATTTTTTGGTCGTTTGGCTCAGCGGGAGAGCATCGCCTTCACACGGCGGGGGTCACAGGTTCAAATCCTGTAACGACCACCATGAAACTGCCGAAAGCACCCAATGGGTGCTTTCGTTGTTTCCGGGGGCGTTGCAGGGCGCGAAGGTGCCCCGAGCGCAGCGAGGGGATTTGAACCGGCGGGGTCACCGCCGCGATACGCTCTCGCGTCATCGCGGCCGCGGCGAGGGTCAAGCCCAGAAGGCGGATAGCGGCGACCTTCCGCTAGCCGGCTTCGGCTTGACGCGAGCGAAATCCTGTAACGACCACCATGAAACTACCGAAAGCACCCATTGGGTGCTTTCGTTGTTTCTGGGGGCGTTGCAGGGCGCGAAGGCGCCCCGAGCGCAGCGAGGGGATTTGAACCGGCGGGATGACTACTACAGCGACTGGGAGGATTACTTCCACGACTATCGTTGGTAGCCAGCCCTTCCCCACTGTTCAAAGCGTAAAACAATGCCCCGACTCACCTGAGCCGGGGCATTTTCTTTGCACCATATGTTGCGAAAACTTACTTGGTCAGAGGCTGGGTAGCTGCATCAGCAACTTCCTTGGTG
>JAQXTF010000036.1 GCA_029219345.1 Eggerthellales bacterium | reverse complement strand
TTCCTGGTTGTTGTTGATTACTGGATGACCCCCACCGCCCTGTTCGCAGACTATGTCTTCCCCGCAGCTGGCGCTCTGGAGCGTCCTATCATCGTGACCCACTACGGCGCTACCGACTCCCTGATGGGCGGCCGCCGCGCTATCCAGCCTAAGTACGATCGTCACACCGACATGACCTTCTGGCGCAAGCTGGGTCTGGCATGCGGTCAGGATCCTGCTAACTGGCCTTGGGAAACTGAAGAAGAGGCATACTATGCCATCATGCAGCCCATTGGCCTGCCCGTTTCTTCTTGGGACGAGTTCGTTGAGCAGATCCGTATGTACTACCCGCCGCTGCATCAGTCCAAGCACATTCACAATGGCGGCTTCTGGACTCCTTCCGGCAAGGTAGAGTGCAACTCCACCATCCTGCGTGAGCTGGGTTACCCTGGCATGCCCACCTACCTGGGTTGCTCCGAGAACGAAATCGACGACCCCGAAGTGGCCGCTGAGTATCCCATCGTTCTGACCACTGGTGGTGGCTTCATGCCTTACCATCATTCCGAGCACTTCAACATGCCCGAAATCCGTTACCTGTATCCTGATCCCTACTTCAGCATCAACCCCGAACTGGCTGAAAAGCTGCAGATCGAGCAGGGCGACTGGTGCTGGATTGAAACCCGTCGTGGCCGCATCAAGATGCGCGCCGATGTTGACGCTGTTGTTGATCCTCGCGTGGTCTTCGCACCCCGCGGCTGGTGGTTCCCCGAGCGTGACGGTTCCGATGACCTGGACAACCCCTTCGGCTGCCTGGAATCCAACGTTAACGTTCTGACCTCCGTTGACGACGAGCATTGCGATCCCATGGGTGGCTCTTGGGCTAACCGTGGCCTGATGTGCAAGGTCTACAAGATGACCGAAGACAACAAGCGCACCGCTGAAGACAACAAGTGGTCCATCCCCGGTTCTGACCCCAACAAGGGAATGACCGTTGAGGAAGCTGTTCATCGTATGCCCAGCGACTTCATCAAGGCTCGCGAGGACGTTCCCTTCGAATGGCCTCAGCCTGACTTCGAAGTGCCCGAGGGCTACGAGTGGGTATGGCAGAACAACACCCTGTATCGCAAGGACAATCACTTCAAGCTGGATGCTTCTGGCTGGTTGATCAATCCTCGCACCAAGGGCTACCATGATGCTACTTACTGCTATCGCTACGATGCAGAGGCTCAGTGCCTGGTCGACGACGCTACCGGCGATCGCTATGACATGCAGTACAACAAGATGGCTCCCGTAATCTGCGGCGTTCAGACCTATCCTGGTCAGGATGCGCCTTACGCAGTGCCCGAGAACCTGACTTGGGATATGGAACTGGGTTACGCTCGCCTGGGCGACAAGCCTTACATCTATGATCCCAATTCTGGCTGGATGATGGATCCTGCAACTGGTGCTTACCATGATGCAAACTTCGGCTATCGCTATGACGGCGCAACTGGTTACCTGGTTGACGACGCTACTGGCGCTCAGTACGACATGTCTTACAACCCCATCGCTTAAGTGATCGAGTAGGAAAGGAATTAATATGACCCGTTACGTTATGGTCATCGACAAACGTCGTTGCATCGGTTGTCATTCCTGCACGGTTGCTTGCCGTACTTGGAATAAATTGCCGATGGATATTGTTTACAACCCGGTTCTGACCGAGGGCGTTCAGGGCAAGTGGCCCAACGTTCATCGTGAGTGGACCCCCATGCTTTGCCAGCACTGCGAAAAGCCCGCATGCGTTCCCGCCTGCCCCACCGGCGCTAGCATCAAGGACGAGGACGGCACCGTTTGGGTTGACTACAAGAAGTGCATGGCTTGCAAGGCTTGCGTTAATGCTTGCCCCTATGGCATGCGCGACGTATCTAAGGTGGAAGAGTTCTTCCATCGCTTCGTGCGCAAGTGCACGTTCTGCCGTAACGCTCGTCAGATCAATCCTGACGAGATGCCCTATTGCGTGAAGACCTGCCACCAGAAGGCACGTATCTTCGGCGATCTGGACGACCCGAACTCTGAAGTATCCAAGATTATCAGCTCCGTTCGCACCGAGCGTTTGCTGGAAGACCTGGGCACCGAGCCCCAGATCTATTACGTACCTGATATGGGAGGTAGGCTCTAATGCGTCATCATTATTGGGAATGGCCCATTGCCACCTATCTGTTCCTCGGTGGTATGGGCGGCGGCATGTTCTTCTTGGCCGCAGTACTGTCTTTTATCGTTTTCCCTGAGCATGCAGTTATGATGGGTTCCGCTCTGGCTTGGCCTATCTTCCTTGCTTTGGTTTGGCTGGCCTTTGGCTGCTTCCTGCTGGTCTTCGAATTGGGTCAGCATGCAGCCTTCCCCTTGGTATTCCTGAACTCCATCAAGTCTGTTCTTGGCCATGGCGCCCGTATTCTGGTTGTTTGCATGGTCTTCGGCATTCTGTGGTGGGTTTCTTACCTGCCTTGGGGTTGGATTTCCGGTCTGGCTGGCTTTTTGGCCACCTTCCGCAGCATTAACCTGTTCATCGCAGGCGTTGCAGGCTTCTGCATCATGCTGTACACCGGCATCTTCCTGTCCACTCTGAAGGCTCATTCCTTCTGGGCAACCCCTGCTCTGCCTGTGCTGTTCACCGTGTCTGCAACTTCTACCGCTTGCGCCTGCATCATGCTGGCTCTGGGCTGCACCTGGCTGTATCCCGATGCTGCCCCCATTGCCCTGGCTGCCATCGCTGGCCTGGCTGAAGAGGCTCACGAGCTGCTGCATACTCTGGACATCATCCTGATCTGCGTCGAAATCATCGTGCTGCTGGTTATGGTTCTGTCCTTTGTCTGCGCTGGCAACAAGACCGCTCAGGCTGCTGCTAACCGTTGGGTTCGCGGCTCCTACAAGCTGCTCTTCTGGGGCGGCATGATTTGCTGCGGCCTGCTTCTGCCTCTGGCGTTCAACCTGTGTGGCTTGAGCGCTCCTGCAGCTGTCCTGGCTCTGTGCGGCGGCCTGCTGCTCCGCTTCCTGGTCATCTTCACCGACGACCGTGCTGAAGTTCCTGGTGAGACCAAGTACTTCACCCGCCTGAAGAAGGTTGGCGAGCCCGGTTCTGAGTTCATGACCAAGTGGACTGACATCGAGAACATCTACTAAGAGGTTCTTAGGCTAATATTGAGGGGCCTGGCTCATATTTGGGCTAGGCCCCTTTTTCAAATTGATGGGAGAAAAACATGACTTCATATTCTTTCAAAGACGTATTATCTGGCGCAACGGTTGAGTGCGGATATCCATATTTGACCAGCCATGTTACTGATTACGGTAATGGCGCGAAAGAGTGCGAAAGTGTGTTTTTCCCAGGCTGCAGCCTGATTAACTACGCACTGCCCCTGGTGCAGGCTGTGTATGACACCTTGAAGCAATCTGATTGCGTGCAGGGCATTTCGCTTCTATGCTGCGGCAAGATTCTTTCCTACGAACCTAATGGCAATGAGCTGCGACCTCGTTTTGAGCAGCAGCTGCGCGATCACTTGGTACAGGCTGGCGTGAAGCGTATGGTGGCTGCGTGCCCCAATTGCGTCACCGCTCTGCGCAATGCTTGCGCGGCCGACCCCGCAACGGCCAACATTGAGATTGTGGCTCTTCCGCAGGAGCTTGCTCGCCTGGGCTACCGTATTGACCCTGGCGTTGCTCAGGCGTTGCTGGGTGGGGAAGACGGCCAAGCTGCTGTGTGTCCTCACGATTCTTGCCCTGATCGCAAGATTGGTGAATTCGCCGCTGGCGTGCGCACTTTGGCTGAAAACATCCCTGTGGTTGAGGCGGCTCATAACCGCGAAAAGTCCACGTGCTGCGGCTCTCTGGCCCGCGCCGCAGGTAATGAGGCGGCTGCTGAAAAGGCTGCTCAACTTCGCGGCAAGGAAAGCGTGGAAGCTGGTGCAAGCGCCATTATGACTTCATGCATGAGCTGTGTTTTCCAGCTGACTATGGCTCAGCACCAACTGCCGGCGCTGCATTATTTGGAGCTGCTGTACAATTGGCGCATTGACTGGGCCCATACTGATATGTACATGAAGTTGCGCTTCCTGTTCGATGATGTTTCCCAACAGGACGAATCAAGCAGGCGCAACTTTGTTTCTCTTAATCAAGCGTAAAGAATAGGGAAGCTATGAGCGAACCTGAAATCAAACGAACCAATTGCCACTTTTGCGGTTACCTGTGCGGCTTTTTGGCCACGGTAGAAGATGGCCGCATTGTTGACCTGCAGGTTGATCCCACCCGTTACCCGTACAGCGAAAAGACGCTGGCTGGCTGCAGGCGTTGGCGTATGAATTTGCAAACCTTGGATGGTCCCGACCGCGTGAACTACCCGTTGAAGCGTGTGGGTGAACGCGGGAGCAATCAGTGGCAGCGTGTGACCTGGGATGAAGCCCTGGATGACATTGCTGCGCGCCTAAAGGCCCTGGCAGACCAGCACGGCCCCGAAACGTTGGCCTCCATGATTGGTGGCCCTCATACGTCTTTTTGGCCTCTGCATCGTTTCCTGAACCTCTTTGGCACACCCAACAACATGGGCATTGGCCAAATCTGCTGGAATCCGCGCATTTGGATGGACGTCATCACCTTTGGTTGGACTGTTGAGGCCGATGTGATTCCCGGCTTGACCGAGTGCTTCTTCATTTGGGGCACTAACCCTGCTTATTCCGATAACTCTTCCTTCTGGCAGGCCCTGCGCGAGTATTCCAAGGGTCCGGGCACCTTGGTGGTTATTGACCCTTGCTACACGCCCACGGCATCTTTGGCCCATCGCTGGATTCCTGTGCGCCCTGGCACCGATGTGGTGTTTGCCTTGGGCCTGCTGCACGTGATCATTAACGAAGACCTGTATGATCACGACTTCGTGGAAAATTGGACTCATGGCTTCGATGAGCTGGCTGAACACGTGCAGCGCTACACCCCTGAGTTCGTGGCGGAACATTGCGGCATTTCTGTTGACGATGTGCTGTTTGCCGCTCGCACCTTCGCCAACGCCAAGGCTTCGGCGTTGGTTTCCGGCCGTGGCATTGACCAGGTAGGACGCAATGTTTCTCCGTGCCACCGCGCTATCTGCTGCTTGCGTGCCATTACAGGCAATCTGGATGCTCCGGGTTCCTGCATTATTATGGATAAGAGCGATTTCACCCCTGAGGTTGACCTGGAGATGACCAGCCTGTTCGCCCAGGAGCATCGCGATCGCAGTCTGAACACCCTGCGCGCTGATGGCACGCCCCTGCAAAGCTATCCGGGCTTTGAATACATTCGCCCCTTTGTGGAGCGCATCGATGGTAAGGTTCTGCCTCAGCGCTATCTGACGGCTGCACATCCTGATTTCGTGCTGCATGCCATGGAAACGGGGGAGCCCTATCCAGTGCGTGCCCTTATTGTGAACGCCACTAATCCACTGCTTACCTACGGCGATACTCATCGTGTGTTCAATGCACTTATGTCCCTTGATCTGATTGTAGTGCTTGATTACTACATTTCTGTGACCGCCAGTATTGCCGATTACGTGCTGCCGGCGGCTCAGGCTATGGAGCGCCCCACTTTCCAGGCTCATGGTGGCGTGGCCAATATTGGTTATGGCGGCCCTGCAGCGGTTGCACCCTATTATGAGCGCCGCAATGAGTACGATTTCTTCCGTGGTTTGGGTTTGCGCCTGGGTCAGGCGGAATATTGGCCTGATGAAACCCTGGAAGATGCCCTGGCGCGCTCTTTGGAGCCGGCGGGTATGACCTGGGAAGAGTATTGCACTACGGGCATTTATACCCGTAAGCCAGATTACTACAAGCATTTGCGTGTTGACGAGAACAATCGCTATATGGGTTTTGGTACTTCCACGGGTTACGTGGAGTTAGCCAGCGAGGAGCTTGCCGCCTTGGGTGGACAGCGTTTGCCCCATGAGGGCGAACCGGCGGTGCTGTGCACGGGCGACACCTTGAAGAAAGGTGCTCATTTGCAGCTCATTACGGGTTCTCGCAAGCAGCCCTACAACGCATCAATGTATTTCAACAACGCCGCCTTCCGCAAGCAGGCTAGCGTGCCTGTGGTGGAAATGAGCGAAGCCACGGCTCAGCGTCTGGGCTTCCAGGCGGGGGATTGCGTGTACCTGGGTACTGACAAGGGGCAGGCGCGCTTCCAAGTGAAGATTGCTAAGATGCGCGATGATTTGCTTTCCGCCGATTATGGCTGGTGGCATCCGGAATGGACTCAGGGCGCGCCCAACTTCGGCGGCATTTTTGAGTCAAACATTAATTGTCTGACCTCCTGCGATCGCGCCAGCGGCGAGGAAATGATTGGTACCTGGTCGTATAATAATATCGACTGTGTGATTTGGAAATCTGAAGAGCCTCTGGGCTTTTCTTACGATGCGGAGCAGAGCTATGCTATTGCCCCTTGGGACGAAGTTTCCCAATAGAAAGGATATTTCATGACTGTTCAAAAAGAGGCCCTGCTGCTGTTCAGCAAGCCCCCCATTCCGGGAAAAGTGAAGACCCGTCTGACCACTAAGTTCGGTGGCTTCATGAGCGACAACCAGGCTGCTGATTTCTTCAAGATGTGCCTGTATGACGTGGCTGAGACCTGCATTCATGCTCTTTTCGAGCTGCAGTGGGCCAACGATGCTGCCGTTGCCGAAAATCCTGAGGCAACCAAAATTCAGTACGACTTCTTTGTTGGCTGCCCTGAAGCAAACTTGCAGCTGATGAAAGATACCTTTGACGAAATTGGTCCTTGGCCCATGGAGATTCACTACATTACCGACTCTGGCGCCACTTTTGATGATCACTTCGATGATGCCTTCAGCCAAATCTTCGGTATGGGCTACGACTGCATCGTTTCCGTGGGCGGCGACATCCCCACTCTTCCCAAGGATCATCTGACCCAGAGTTTCACCTGGTTGGAGTACTTCCGCAACTGCGGCACCCCCGGTGTTGTTATGGCCCCTTGCCAGGAGTGTGGCACTTCTCTGGTTGGCTTCCATTACGATACTCCCATTAACCATCAGGGCGTTTATTACAACATGGAAGGCAAGCCGGCTCTGGATGCCTACATTGAGAAGATTGACGCCAACCACCTGCCCTGTGCTTATTTCGCTCCCATCGCTGACATTGATGAGGTTACCGATCTGGCCCATGCTATTTCTTGCTTGAAGGCCATGAAGCGTGCTGCTGAATTCCAGCCCACCATTCGCGTGGCTCAGCGTGTGCTGAACTGGGTTGATTATATGGGTATCACGGTATCAACTCCCCCCAACGAAGAGCATGATCCGCGCCAGTACCTGGACAACCCCGACGGTACCCACTATTATCCCGACGAAGAAAACAAATAAGACAATTGCGCCGGGGCATGTTTGTCCCGCCTCTGCGGCGCGCAAGAAGGACCTCCATGGAACATCTCTACGATACGCTGGCACTTTGCCCGCACTGCCTGAAAACGCTGAAAGCCGACATTTTCGCTGATGACGACGACGTTGTGCGTATGAAGCGCACCTGCCCCGAGCATGGTGAGATTGTTACTCGCGTTTGGCCGGAAAAGAAGCATTTCCAGTTCATCACCAGTGGCGCAATGCCCAAGGTGGCACCTTGCAATCCCATTCCCGCTACGGCTCCGTGCCCCTATGGTTGCGGCACGTGCGCGCGTCATGAGCGCCGCGGTACGCTGATTGAGATTGAAGTGACCACCAGCTGCAACCTGAAGTGCCCCGTATGCTTCATGAGCGCAGACACCAACAAGCATGACCCGTCGCTGGACGAGATTCGCGACATGTATCAGGTGATCAAGGACGCCATTGGCACCGATGGCGCCGTGCAGATTACCGGCGGCGAGCCCACATGCCGCAAAGACCTGTTCGAGATTATCACCATGGCTCGCGATATGGGCTTTTGGGGCGTTGAGCTGAATACTAACGGCCTGGTCATTGCCGCGCGCGATGGCTACATTGAAGAGCTGCGTAATGCTGGCATCACTGGCATCTTCCTGTCTTTCGACGGTTTGACCGGCGACGTGTACAAGGAAACTTGCGGCCGCGACATTCTGGATATTAAGATGAAGTGCATTGAGCGCTGTCGCCAGGCAGGCGTGCAGGTAGTGCTGTGCGTGACCATCCTGGAAGGTCTGAACGTTGACCAACTGGGCGACATTCTGCGCTTCAGCTTGGAGAACTCCGATGTTATAGCCGGTTTGGCCCTGCAGCCCGCTTTCTCTTCGGGCCGATTTGAGACGGGCTTTGTTGAGAACATCAACGCAGGCGATGTTCTTGCCGAACTGGCCAAGCAGTCTGATGGTCTGATTGATTTGTATGATATTTGGCCCCTGGGCACCAGCAATCCCTTGTGCGATACCGGTGTGTTCCTGGTGAAGGATCCCGAGACGGCTACTCATCCCAGCGGCTTTTACCCTGCTTCAACCCGCATGACCTACGAGGAATACCTGCAGGGCTTCAGCCCTGATTCTCCCCAGGGCAGCGTGTTCTTGGATATCTTGGCCAAGAAGGGCATTTATGTTGCCGATGGCCTGTCCATTGTGTGCATGGACTACATGGACGCATGGACTATGGACATCCAGCGTTTGCGTGAGTGCTCCATGACGGTGGCAATGCCTGATGGCCGCGCTATTCCGTTCTGCTCGTACCATTTGACCAACACTGCGGGCGAGCGCGTGTATCCGCCTTGGTGCAAGGAAGAGCTGCGTCATTTGGGCCATTAGAATCATCTAGGTCCGTCGTTTTGCCCTTAAGGGGCTTGCAAGAACCGCCTGTTTCGGGGCCAATTGGGAGAAATTGCAAAAAAGTTACGATTTCTCCCAATTTTTCAGCCGGGACGGCGGTTCGAGTTGGGAGAAATTCGAGAAATTGATCAATTTCTCCCAAAATCTCGGTCAAAAGAGACCGAATTGGCAATTTTGGACTCGATAAAGCGGTGTTAAGAGTTGAAAAGCTCTTAAAATTTGGGAGAAAACGGCAATTTTTCTCGATTTCTCCCAAACTGCTCTCCGATAAGGGTTGAAAATGCCGAGAAATCGAAGAGAAAGATATCATTTCTCGGTGAAGTCGCCCGAAGCCCGTTTATACGGTGTCGGCGAGCGACAGTTTTTATGAACGTGTTTTGGCATTCTTGAAATCGGAAGGTTTCCATGGAAGACATTAACGAGCAAATTGAGCACTGGAACGAAGATCGTCGTGAGAGCAACACGGTGAGCTATCGCATGACCCACTCACCCGAGCGTTGCGTGAAGTGCGGCCTGTGCGTGGCTTTTTGTCCCTGCGACGTGCTGGAGGCCGATGAAAATGGCTACCCCGTAGCCGCCCATCCCGAGCTGTGTGTGGGATGCACCACCTGCGCCGGCAATTGTCCCACCCGCTCCTTGACCATCGATGCGCTGGGCGACGCCGCTTTCGACGCCGAAGTGGCCGATGAGCCTCGCGCCGAGAGCATCTCCGATGAGCGCCACCAGCAATTTGCGGAGTGGCAGCGTATTTGCATGGAGAAGCTGGGCCTGCGCTGGCAGCCGGTGGCCGTGAGCCTCATCGACAAGGACGAGCTGTTGCCTGATGCCCCCATGCCTGCCGAGAACCTGCGCTTCTGCCAGGCCATGATGGCCGCCCGTCGCGGTGCCAGCATCCTCATGCCGCCCTATAAGCACTCCTGCCCCGATGGTACTTCCATCTTCGGCATGACCGGCGTGCCTGAGAAGCTGGCTACTGGCGAGATTTACGTGCTGTTCCACAAGCTGGTAAACGCCGAAGCCGCAGCTCAGATGGTACGCGAGCGCCCCACGCTACCGGCCAAGAGCAAGCGCGCCACCTACGTGGCACCCTTGAGCAAGACCGTGCGTGAGCCCGAAGTGGTGGTCTTCACCGGCACCCCCGAGCATATGATGTGGCTGTGCATGTCCATGGCTTACTACACCGGCCATCGCTTCGACTTCAAGGCCAGCGGCTACAATTCCATGTGCGTGGAGGCTGTGCTGTACCCCTGGCTGGAGCAGCAGCCCAACATCACCTTTGGCTGTTACGGATGCCGTGCCGCCACCGACCTGGGCGAGGACATGATGTTCATGGGCGTGCCTGTAAGCGCTATGCCCACCATCGTAAAGGGCCTCACTGAGCTGGCGAAGAAGAGCATCCCCGACTCCCGCAACAAGATTTACGTGCCTCCTATTATGTAGAGCCGGCTATTGGAAGGTTTTTCATGCTGAAAAAATTTGAGCTGCGTCTTATGGCTCAAGACGAACTGAACGCGGTAAACGCCCTGGCTGTGAAGGAAGACATGCCTCCGCTGGACTCCGCCGATGGCGTTACGCTTGCGGTAAGCCCCGAAGGCCAGATTGTTGGCTACATTCATGTTTTGCCTGGTGCGGATGGCGCCATGCATGTGCAATCCCTGGCTTCCGATTCCGATTGGCGAGGCATTGGCGTGGGCCGTGCTCTTATTGAGCAGGCCTACGATCAGCACCATGACCTGCGCCTGGTGGCTCGCGGTAGCGCTGTTGGTTTCTATCAGAAGCTGGGTTACCATGAGGTTCCCTGGGAAGACATTGACTTCAACGTGAGCGACGACTGCTATTCTTGCGAAATTCGCGATACGTGCCATCCGCTGCCCATGAGGAAAGAACGCGCTTAAAAAGCCTGATAGATCAAGGATTTGATAACCATGTCCGATTTGTTTACCCTGCGCCCCGCCCGTCCTGAAGACAAGGGCAACATTGATGCTTACGCCTACTGGGAGGGTATGGACAACATGCCGTCGGTGGAAAACATCACGGTGGCGGAAAGCAACGAAGGCGACGTTGTGGGCTTCGTGCGCGTGGCGAAGGGCGTCAACGGCATCTATCACGTGAACCCCGTTGTGGTGGTGTCAACCTGGCGCGGCTACGGCGTTGGCCGTGCGCTCATGGAAGACGCCCAGCAGCGTTTTGGCGAGCTGCGTTTGGTGGCTCGCGGTAGTGCGGTGGGGTTCTACAAAGCCTTGGGCTACACCGAGATCACCTGGGATGATGTGGACAAGGCGGAAGTGGACGACTGCGACCATTGCCCCATGCGCGAGGAATGCGCGCCCCTTCCCATGGGGAAGAAGTAGGCGCCGGAAAACCTAGCGGCTGCCCCAGCCGCAATGGATGGCGTGCTGGATGGTAAAACCATCGTCGCAGGTTCCGCCGTCGTTGGCTAACGCGGTAGCGGGGAAAAGGGCAATAGCCCCCAGAAGAGCGCAGAGGGTAAAAACGAGAAAGTGCTTTTTTATGGCAATCCCCAAAAAGTAACGCCCCTCGTGGTGGGCGTTGGTGATTGATTAGTGCATGCACACGGGGGTGTCGGGGGTTTCAATGCCTAAGGCGCGGGATGCTTCGCCACGCAGCTCCTCAATGGTCAGAATGTAGCAGGCCAGGGAGTCAATCCAGCGGCGCAGGCAGGCGTAGCCTTTGTCGGTGAGGGTGAACAGGCGCTTCGCGGAACCCTCTTCCGGGGTGTCCCAGCGAGAGGTGACCAGCCCCATTTCCTCCAGGCGCTTCAGGGTGCGATACACGCCGGTAGCATCGGGCTTCTTGCCGCCAAACATGGGGCTTTTTGCGGCTTCCTGCACAATGATATAGCCGTGCATGGGCTTATCTGAGGCGGCCAGGATGGTCAAGATGGTCGGCTGAGAAAGGCGGTTCAGGGATTTGCCCAGTTCAGCGCATTCCTTCATGTCTTCGTCGCTTTTGGGATGGCAGGCGCCCCACATATTTGACCTCTTTCTTAGGTACATATTAGTCTGAAATATCTAACATATCTTCTCACAAATGTTGTCATTGAGCCAATACTTTTCTATGAAAACCATTGCACGCTGCTTATAGTATGCAATGTGAACGTTCGAAAGCGCCCTGCCAAGAAGGGGGTTTTGCCGTAAAATGGGAAGGTGAAAAACTGACGCAGGAGGGTTGCCTCGGACGGCCTTCCGTGAAACGCAAATGGTGGTGTTCATGAGCGCAAAGCGTGCTGGCAAAGCAGGGGAAGAGGCCCTTGGGCCCGAAGAAACGGCGGGTCTTGACCGTCAGGTTGGTTTGGGCGTTGACATTGTGGAAATTGAGCGCATGCGTGCCATTTTGCAGCGCACCCCTCGCTTTAAAGAGCGGGTGTTTACCGCTGATGAGCGGGCCTATTGCAACGGAACCGCCAGTCCTGAAATTCATTATGCAACCCGTTTTGCCGCCAAAGAGGCAGTGCTGAAAGCCCTGGGAACCGGCTTTGGCTGGGGCAAGTGCGACCCGCGCAACGTTGAAGTGCGCCGCAGTTCCAAGGGCCGTCCCTATGTGGTATTGCATGGCCCGGTGAAAAATCTGGCTGCTGCCCAAGGGGTCAACGAGATTCCCATTTCCCTTTCGTATACTCACTCCGAGGCAGTGGCTTGCGCCATGGCCATCACCGATGAGTCAACGGCTCCAGCCGAGCAGGAGGATCCCATGGTGGAACTTTCTCGCCAATTCAAGGAGCTGCGCAACATGCTGGACGACATTGACGCACCTGCAAACAATGAGGAAGAAGGCAAAAACTCATGAGCATGGAAGATTTGAAGGGCATTTCAATCCATCAGATGGCGGCTCTTATTCCGCTGCCTGACTCCCAAGACAACAAGTATAGCCGCGGCGTGCTGACCATCATTGGTGGTGCGGCGCAGTATCCGGGTGCTGCGGCCCTGGCGGCTCAGGCTGGCCAGCGCATGGGCGCCGGCTACACCAAGGTGTGGTGCGCGCCAGAAAGCGTGTCCGATGTGCGCGCCGGTCATCCGTCCTTGGTGGTGCGCCCTTGGGATGACGCCGACTTGGGAAAAGACCTTATCAGGCACGAAGGTACCGTGGTGGTGGGTCCTGGTTTTACGGGCAAATCCACCGACGAGCAAGCGCTGCTGAAGCGCGTTCTGGAGAAATTCCTTCCCACGGTGGTGGATGGCGGTGCGCTGACCTGCCTTGCCAACTTGGTTGACTCTGAGGGCCCGGAGCTGCTCAGGGCGCGTGCGCAGGCGGGCGTCCCTCTGATTCTGACGCCCCACGGCGGTGAGGCGTTGTGTCTGGTGCTGGTGGCGGGTGAAATGGCCAGCGAACAGGCTGAAATGGCCCAGTGCATTGCCGAGTATTACTACGCCACGGTGGTGCTGAAGGGCCCCCAGACGGTTATTTGGGGCGAAGGCGCCGGCTACCTTATGAAGCAGGGCACGGCGGCTCTTGCCAAGGCGGGCACGGGCGATGTGCTGGCGGGTATCGTCGGCGCTTTGCTGTGCCAGGGTGTTTCCCCTGTTGAGGCAGGGTGTTTGGGCGCATCCATCCATGCTCACGCGGGCCATGTTGCCGTTCAAGATCTAACCATGGTGAGCGTTGCTCCCGAAGATCTGGTGGCGTATTTGCCTCGGGCTATTAAAGATTATCTGGCCTTGCGCGGCCTGTAGGAAAGGTTTGGCAAATGGAAGAGCAAGCAAGCTTGTTTGACATGATGGACGAGGCTCCTGAACAGGAAGCTGCCCCCAGCGAGGCAAGCAGCCAGGAGCTGGCCCAGGCGGCAGCACGCATCAAGAAGCTGCGCGCCGAAATTGAGCACCACACCTACCTGTATTACGCCAAGGACGCGCCGGAAATCTCCGACTTCGCCTATGACTCCCTCATGCGCGAGCTGAAGGGCCTGGAAGAGAAATATCCCCAGTTCATGGACCCCTCCAGCCCCACCCAGCGTGTGGGCGGCTATGTGAGCGAGCAATTCACCAGCGTACGCCACGAGCAGCGCATGTACTCCTTGGATAACGCCATGGACCTGGATGAGCTGGACGCTTGGCTGGCCCGCGTGGAGGAATTCTTCGGCCACATGGTGCCCGTGTGCTGCGAGCTGAAAATTGATGGTAGCTCCATTGCCCTGACCTATGATAACGGCCGCTTGGTGCGGGCCGCCACCCGCGGCGACGGCGTGACCGGCGAAGATGTGACCGTGAATATTCGCGGCGTGGCCGATGTGCCTCTGGCACTGGCCGCCGATGCCACTCAGCTGATCACCCGCCAAGAGGGCTCTATTGAGCTGCGCGGCGAGATTTACATGCCCAAGAGCAGCTTTAACGCCCTGAATGCCGAGGCCGAACTGGCCGGCAAGCAGGGCTTTGCCAACCCTCGCAATGCAGCGGCAGGCAGCCTGCGTCAGAAAGACCCGGGCATCACCGCCCAGCGTGATCTGGCCACCTTTATGTACTCCATTGCCGATCAGCGCTCCCTGGGCGTGAATAGCCAGTGGGATTTGTTGCAGTGGCTGCGCGCCGCCGGCTTCCATGTAAACCCCGATGTGAAGCTGTGCAATACCGGGGCTGAGGTGCGCGAATTCTGCGCCAACGCTCTGAAGAACCGCGACGGCCTGGCCTACGACATTGACGGCGTGGTGGTGAAGGTGAACAACTTCGACCAGCAAGACGCCATGGGCTTTACCAGCCGCGCTCCTCGCTGGGCCATTGCCTTCAAGTTCCCGCCCGAAGAGAAAACCACCCTGTTGCGTGACATTACCGTGCAGGTGGGCCGCACCGGCAAGCTGACCCCCGTGGCCGAGCTGGTTCCCGTAGCGGTTGCCGGATCGGTGGTGGCTCGCGCCACTCTGCACAACGTGGACGAAGTGCAGCGCAAGGATGTGCGTATCGGCGACACCGTCATTGTGCGCAAGGCCGGCGACGTGATTCCCGAGGTGCTGGGCCCGGTGCTTTCCCTGCGTCCCGAAGACGCCACGGTGTGGCAGATGCCCACCACGTGCCCCAGCTGCGGCAGCCACGTGATTCGCGAAGAAGGGGAAGTGGACTTTCGTTGCATTTCCATTGATTGCCCTGCTCAGGCCGCTGAACGCCTGATTCACTGGGCCAGCCGCGAGGCGCTGGACATTGACGGCATGGGTGAAGAAATTGTGGCGCGCCTGCTGGAAAGCGGCCGCGTGCGCGATGTGGCCGACTTCTACACCTTGGACGCCGTTGAGCTATCCCAGCTGGAAACGGGACGGCTGAACAAAGAGGGGCAGCCCATTACCCTGGGCAAGAAGACCGCCGAAAAGTTGGCGGCCGCCATTCAAGATAGCAAGAGCCGCGATTTTTGGCGCGTTCTCAACGGCATTGGCATGCGCCATGTGGGCAAGAACATGGCCCAGGTCATTGCTGGTGTATACCCCAGCTTGGAGGCCCTCATGGGCGCCAGCGAGGAGAATCTGGCCGCCATCGATGGCGTAGGCGAAAAGATTGCCCATTCCATCTGGACGTTCTTGCGCACCCCCGACAACGCAGCGGTGCTGGATCGCTTGGCTCACCTGGGCGTGAATATGCAGGCCGATGCGGTGGCCGCCGCATCCGTCACCGATGAACTGGCAGGCCTGACCTTCGTGCTTACGGGCAGCCTGGTGCAAAGCGGCATGACCCGCGACGAGGCAGGCGAGCGCCTGAAGGCCATGGGCGCCAAGGTTTCGGGCAGTGTGTCCAAGAAGACCAGCTACGTTATTGCAGGTGAGGCCGCCGGCTCCAAGCTGGATAAGGCCCTCTCCTTGGGCGTTCCCGTGCTGGATGAGGCTGCTTTCCTGCGTCTGCTGGAAAGCCGCACGCTGGAACAGTAAAGGCGGGCGAGCACTAGGCATGGCACAGACGGCAAGCAAACTTACCACGTGGCAAGGCGCCTGCATCATCACCGGATACGGTGTGGGCAGCGGCATCATGGCGTTGCCTTATCTGGTGAGCCAAGCGGGTACGGTGGCAAGCCTTCTGCTGCTGGTAGCGGCATTCTTCTTTAGCTACTGCATGCATATGATGCTGGCAGAAATTGCCTTGGGAGCCGGCGACGGCGCTCAGGTGGTTACCATGTTTCGAACCTTCCTGTTCCGCGGCAAGGCGGGGAAAGGTTGTCATTCCGGTGCTCTTTGTGCTGGTGGTGCTGGTTCTTGTCTTCAATCTGGCGGCTTATGTTGCCGGCGGTGCCGATATCATCGCATCGTTTGGCGTGCCTCCTTTGGCGGCCAAGATCGCTTTCTATGTGGTTGCCGCGGCGGTGGTTTTCTTTGGACTGAAGGTGCTGGGCATAAGCGAATCGGTTTCGGTGAGCATCATCATTGCCATGGTTGCGCTGCTGGCGGTTGCCTCCCTGTTCCATCTGGACAACAGCATCTTGCACCCCACTGCTTCGGGTGCGGCGGTGCTGGCCTTCTTCGGCATGGCCATGTTCTCCTTCGTCGCGTTTTTCAGCGTTCCCCAGGTGGTGAAGGGCCTGCAGGGCGATGCTCTGCGCATCAGGCGTGCCATTGTGATGGGCCTTGGTTTGAACCTGGTATTTATCCTGGTGATCACCGGGTGCTCGCTGGCCGCATCGAAAGAAGTGACCGAGCTGGCCATGATTGGCTGGTCGGCGGGCATTGGCACCTGGGCTCAAATTGTGGGTTCCCTGTTCACCGTGCTGGCCCTTTTGACCACCTATTGGTCTCTTTCTTTGGCTTTGTCCGACATCATCAACGAGCAAACAAAGCTCAATTTCAAACTGTGCTGGCTCATTGCCACCCTGCCTTCCTTGCTTCTGGTCTTGTTTGACCTGGGTGGATTCCTCGACTTGATGCGCACCGCAGGCGGTCTTATTGCCATTCTCATTGCCTGCTTGGTGGTGCCGGCGCTTCGTCGTTGCCGCGCGGAAACCGACGCGCGCTTGCTGGGCAGCGCCCTGGCTTCCACCCCCATACAGGTGCTGGTGGTGCTTGCGTTTTTGCTTATGGCCGTGGGTAGCACCATCAGTATTTAGGGGCAGCCATGAAAAATGCCACGTTGTTTTACCATGCCACGTTTCACTCCATGGAAACTGAGAGCAGTGTCTATAAGACCCTGCTGGTGGAAGATGGCGTGATTTCTGGGGTTGACGTGGATGTTCAGCAGGCCCATCAGCAAGGCGCCAGCCTGGTTGATTTGGGTGGCGTTCATGTGTTTCCGGCTTTGATTGATGCTCATATGCACCTTTTGGACACGGTGGCCCTTTCTGCGGTAAGCACCTCGGTGTGCTCGTTGGGTGATAATGCAGTAGAGCCCCATTGCCTGGCTGGGGTGGAACAGGTGGTGCGTCAAACCGCCGCCCAAAACCCCAGCAAGCTGCTGGTTTTCAGCAACTACATCGCTGCGGCTATGGATGAAAAACGCCTGCCGAATCGCCTTGAGCTGGATGATTGGACCGCAGGTGGCGGACGGGTGGCGCACAGGCGCGAGGCGTGGGTCCTGAACATGGATGGCCACTCCAGCTCGTGCTCCACGGCGCTGCTTCATGCCTTGGGCCTTGAGGAAGAGGCCCCTGATGGCATCTTGACGGGAGCCGTCCACGACGCCAATTTGGGCCGCATCACCGATCATCTGGCTTCGTGCATTTCTCCCGCGCTGCTGGGTGATGGCATTGCAGCCTTCTGCGACGACTGCGCCCGCTACGGCGTGGGTACAGTGTGTGCCTTGGAGGGAACCGACGATAGCCCTCAAGACGCTATGACTATGCTGCTGGCCCGTTTGGCGGGGGCGTTTCCGGTTGATGTGCGGGTGTTTCCCCAGTACATGGACGAGAAAAAGCTTGCGCGCATCCAACGCTTCATGGGGCAAAAGCGCGTGGGCGGCTGCATGAGGTGGGAACTTGATGGCTCCGTAGGGTCGCGCAGCGCCGCTTTCCCCGAGCCGTACGCTGATGGCACCCAGGGCCATTTGTACTTTGAGACCGACTTTCTGCGTCGCAAGGTTGCCGGTCTGGCTCAGCGGGGCTATTCCCTTACCGCCCATGCCATTGGGCCCGATGCCATTGAGCAGCTGGTGGGCATTTACGAGCAGCTTCCCGCGCAGATGGGCGTTGCCGCGTTGCGCCATCGCATCGATCACTGCGAATTTCCCGCAAAAGACCTGGTGGATCGCTTAACAAAGCTCAAGCCGTATGTGACGGTGCAGCCGGGATATGCCTGGGTGGACAAGCGTTTTCTCCATGGGTATGAGCAGTGGCTCAGCGATCAGGCGGTGCAGCAGCAAATTCCTTTGCGCACCTTGGCCCAGGCGGGCGTTGCCCTGTGCGGATCCAGCGATTCTCCCGTGCAGCCTCTTGACCCCTTCCTGCAAATGAGGGGAATGCGGGAGTTTTACCTGCCAGAGGAGTCTTTGAGCGCGTATGAGGCGCTGAAAACTTATACGGTTAACGGTGGCCTGATGCTGGGGGAGCAAAAGGGCATGCTTGCCTGTGGTTATGAGGCGAGCTTCTTTACGGCCCGGGAGAACCTGTTGGACATCACGCCTGCTCAGCTAGAGGGTTTTCACGCTCAAAGCCTTTATCTGCGAGGAAAGAAATACCAGCCCCAACGCGGAGGCCTCGTGGGGCTTGTGAGTTTGCTGCTGGGGAAGAAGCGGCCTATTTAAGCTCTTAGCGCTGCCTACGGTCGCGGCCGCTTTCGCAATAGAAGCGGGCCTTTTCTGCGTACATAGCGTGGTCTGCTTCGCGACGTAAATCATCCAGGGATCCTGAAGGAACATCGGAAAGGCTTTTAGCGCCAACGGCCATGGAGAGCACTGATGCTTTTTCTCCGTGCCAGCGCTTTACCAGGGCGGATAGTACATCAAGATCTTTTGCCACCAGGTCTTTGCTTTCTAAGGAGATGACGGCAAACTCGTCGCCGCCCACGCGAAAAACGCTGGCGCGATTGCTGAAGGCGGTGGTGATGCAGTAAGCGGCGCCCTTCAGCAGCTCATCGCCTGCTTCGTGCATCTTGGTGTCGTTCACCGTTTTCAGGCCGTTTAGGTCAATGGAAACCAACGTGATGTCATTCCAGGCAGCGGGGTCTTTACTGAGGGCTAGCAGACAATCTTCGAAGGCACGGCGGTTTTTCAGGCCGGTCAAAGTATCGGTAACGCTCATGTGCTCCATGGTGGCAGTGGAAACAAGGCCGCGCAGGCGGCTCTTTAACTGGAGCCAGCCCAGTATAACGCCTCCAACGGTAAAGCAGATGGCGTTAAGAGAATCGGTGAAAAATACTTCGGGCGTTTTTACCATGCTCTCAATAGCAATGAAGGCAATGCAGCTGAATAATTCCAGGATTCCTGTGTAAATGGGGTAAATGTTAAAAGGCAAAGGAGCCACGATAAGCATGGCAATAAAGATGGTTGAGGCATCTTCGGGGTTATCCTTTACGCCAAGAACAATGCCAAAGCACAGAATGGTTGTTACCATCAAAATGATCAGGGGCAGAATCAGATCTTTCAGTTTTTCTGGCTTTACCAGGTGACTTAAGCATGCAACAACCGCGCAAGAAATAAAAGTGCCCAGGTATTGCATGTGATAGTCGCGAATGTCGTCAAAGACGAAGGATGCTATGAAAAGCAACAACATAAGAGCGGCCACAATAGAGGAAATGGAACGAAGGGCCGAAAGGTTGTAGGCGCGCATCGCGTCCTTGATAAGCTCGTTTTCCTCCGCGGTGATGCCGCAGTAGAAAACTTCGCGTATGAAACCTTTTTCGGTGGCCATAAAAATGAAAGTCCCTCTCTCATATTGATTGGGCACATTTTATTATTTTTTGCTCCGACTTAGCCCCGTGTTTCGCGCTTAGGGTGTAAGCCCAGACAAACGGCAAAAAATATGGTGTAATAAAGGGGGTCTTTTGTTGTTCTTGAAAGGGATCTTCATGAAATATCGTGTTTTGGGCAAAACGGGCTTAAAGGTAAGCGAAATTGGCTTTGGCGGCGAATGGATTACCGGCTGGGAGCAGGAGCGCGTGAACGAACTGATTCGCGCCTGCGAAAAGGTCGGCGTGAATATTTTGGATTGCTGGATGGCTGATCCTTCGGTGCGTGCCGCCCTGGGCGTTGCCCTTGCAGGTCATCGCGACAAGTGGATTATTCAGGGCCATTTGGGTTCTACCTGGCAAGATGGCCAGTACGTGCGCACTCGCGATATGGCTTTCGTGAAGCCCGCTTTTGAAGACCAGCTGCGTTTGCTGCAAACCGATTACGTTGATTTGGGCATGATTCACTACGTGGATACCATGGAGGAGTTCAACGCTATTATGGCGGGCGGTCCCTACCTGGAGTACGCCCAGGAGCTGCTGGCGGCAGGCACCATTCGCCATCTGGGCCTTTCCACCCATTCGGTTGAGGTGGCTCGCGCGGCTGCGGCTCATCCGGCCATTGAAATGATCATGTTCAGCTTGAACCCCGCCTTTGACACTATGCCGGCAACGGGCACGCTGGATGACCTGTTCGGTGATTTTTCCGCAGGTGGCAACGGCATTGACCCCGATCGCGCCAACCTGTATGCGGAATGCGCCCAGACCAACACCGGCATCACGGTTATGAAGCCCTTTGCGGGTGGTCGCTTGCTGGATGCGGAGAAGAGCCCCTTTGGCGTGGCCATGACGGCGTCTCAGTGCATTGCGTATTGCCTGGATAGGCCGGCGGTTGCTTCGGTTATGGCGGGCTTGAAGGGCCCCGACCAGCTGGAAGACGCTTTGCGCTATTACACCGATTCCGAGGAAGCGTTGAATTACGCCAGCATTTTGAGCACTGCTCCTCAGCATTCCTATGTTGGTCGCTGCATTTATTGCGGCCACTGCCAGCCTTGCGCGGTGGGCATCAACATTGCCACGGTGAACAAGTTCTACGACCTGGCTACCATGCAGCCTGAAGTGCCCGCTTCCGTGCAGGCTCACTACGACGCCCTGCCGGCCAAGGCCAGCGACTGTATTGGTTGCGCCAGCTGCGAGCCCAACTGTCCCTTCGGCGTGCCCATCGCCCAGAAGATGGCCGATACTGCCGCCCTCTTGGGCTAGCGGCTCTCGCGGGCGTTCAGGTTCAAACTGGGTTCTGCCAGGCTCTCAGCAACCCCGGCTCTCTGTGAGTGCGCAACCATCGTTACTTCCGCTTCAACGGTTTGGTGTATGCAATTTTCAACGTGGCGAAAGTGTGCTTCAGCGATTATCCGCAACGGTGAATATTTCCAAAACAGGAGATACTTATTCGGGTATAATTGTTATCAGAGAGAAAGGAGAGGTTCGTGAAAGATTCATACGGTCGTACCATTGACTACCTGCGCATTTCGGTGACTGACCGTTGCAACTTCCGCTGCATCTATTGCATGCCCGCCGATGGCGTGGAATCTATGAGCCCTGCGAGCATTTTGCGCGGTCACGAAATTGTGACCATCGCGCGCATCGCTGCGGAATGCGGCGTCAAGCACATTCGCCTCACTGGCGGCGAACCTCTGGTGCGCAAAGGCATGGTTTCCAATGTGCGTGAAATCGCCGCCATACCGGGCATTGAGGATATTTCCCTGACCACCAACGGCGTGCTGCTTCCTAAGTTTGCCAAGGCCCTGAAGGAAGCGGGTCTGAATAGGGTAAACATCTCGCTGGACACCCTTGATCCTGATAAGTTCACTTTTGTGACTCGTTGCGGCCAGCTGCAGTCAGCGCTGGATGGCATTGAAGCCGCCTTTGAGGCCGGCTTGGAGCCTGTGAAGGTGAATGCTGTTGCAATTCGCAGCCTTGACCAGGACTTTTTGCAGTTTGCCAAGATGACCATCGATCGTCCGCTGCATATGCGTTTCATTGAGTACATGCCGGTGGGCGAAAGCTCAGGTTCTGATGGCAGCGGCTGGGGCGAAAAGGACGTTATTTCTTGCGAGGAAATGCGCCAGATTATCAACGAGCGCGCTGTGGCCGAAGGCCTGCCGCCCCTGGAGGTGGCCGAGGACAAGCCCAAGGGTTGGGGCCCCGCTCGTTACTGGAAGTTCCCTGGCGCCCAGGGCACGGTGGGCTTCATCTCGCCGGTATCCAACCATTTCTGCAGCGAATGCAACCGCGTGCGCCTTTCCGCCGACGGCAAGATGCGCACCTGCCTGTTCAGCGATGACGAGCTGGATATCATGACTGCCCTGCGCGAAGGTGGGGAAGAAGCCGCTCGCGCCGTGTTTGAGCAAGCGATTGGCGCAAAGCCTAAAGAAAACGAAAATACTATCGGCACTAAGAGAAAAATGTCTCAGATCGGAGGTTAAACATGTCTGACGATCAGCAGCTTACCCACATTGATGAAAAGGGCGACGTGCGCATGGTGGACGTTTCCCAGAAGGCAGACACGGAACGCGTTGCCGTGGCTGAAGGCTTCATTGCCATGCATCAGGAAACTTTGGACCTTATCACCAGCGGCACCGCCGCCAAGGGCGACGTGCTGGCCTGCGCTCGCGTAGCCGGTGTCATGGCCGCCAAGAAGACCAGCGATCTGATTCCCATGTGCCACCCGTTGAACATCACCAAGGCGAAAGTGGAGTGCACTCCCGTTCTGGCGGGCCAGCGCGAAGACGGCCGCGTAGGCATTCATGTGACCACCACCTGCGGCGTTACCGGCAAGACTGGCATTGAAATGGAAGCACTGACTGCCGCAAGTGTCGCCTGCCTCACGGTGTATGATATGTGCAAAGCCGTTGACCGTGGCATGGAAATCATGGATGTGCGCCTGCTGAAGAAAGATGGCGGCAAGACCGGTTTGTGGCTGCGCGGCGAATCCGAATAAGCTTTGCAATCAAAGTAAATGAATCCCTGCAAGAGCGTTTTTTGCAGGGATTTTTTGTACCCAAAAAAGGCTCCTCTTTTCCTATTTTTGCCCGTCTACGAGGCAGGACCGATTTTTTCTTCATGATTTGACAGCCTGTGATAAAATACCTGTTCGGACTTTTATTCTATTGGAAAGGTTTTCATATATGTCTGGACATTCTAAATGGGCCACTACGAAGCATCGTAAGTTCGCTCAGGACGCAAAGCGCTCCGCTCTGTTCTCCAAGCTTTCTCGTAACATCACTGTTGCAGCTCGTGAGGGCAATGACCCCAACCCCGAGAACAACGCTTCTCTGGCCGCAGCTGTTGAAAAGGCAAAGGCAAACTCCCTGCCTAAGGACAAGATCAAGGCTGCTATTGACAAGGCTTTTGGCGCTGGCAAGGATGCTGCAAACTACGAGACCGTTACCTACGAAGGCTATGGCCCCGCTGGCGTTGCATTCCTGTGCGAAGCTCTGACCGACAACCGCAACCGCACCGCTGCTGACGTGCGTTCTGCTTTCTCTCATGCAGGCGGCTCTCTGGGCACCTCCGGTTCCGTTTCCTACATGTTTGAGCGCAAGGGCCAGATCATGGTAGAGAAGGTTATCGAGGGCGATGGCAAGAAGATTGCCGACCGCGATAATGCCGTTGACGAAGACGAATTCATGATGGCAGTTATGGAAGCTGGCGGCGAAGAGTACGATGACGCTGACGATCAGTGGATTGTTACCACCGCTCCCGGTGACCTGATGGCCGTTAAGAAGGCTCTGGAAGAGCAGGGTATTGAGACCAAGGGTGCTGAACTGATCATGGTTCCCCAGACCCTGACCTCTGTTTCTGTTGTAGACGCTAAGAAGGTTATGCGC
>JAQXTF010000035.1 GCA_029219345.1 Eggerthellales bacterium | reverse complement strand
GAAATGGCGGGCGGCACCTACATCTTCACCGACTTGGGTGGCGACGATAACGCCACGAGCACCGTAACCATGGAGATGGAAACCTTCTACGCTCAGGCTAAGGATGCCGACATCATCATTTACAACGCATCCATTGACGGTGGCGTGAAAAGCGTGCAAGAACTGATTACCAAGAACTCCCTTATTGGTGAGTTTAAGGCAGTAACCAGCGGAAACGCTTGGTGTATCGATAAGAATATGTATCAGCAGATGGTGGAAACAGGCGTTATTGTTTCCAACCTGCGCACCATCATGACCGATGACAGCGCCACTGCGCTGGACTTCGCCTACAAGCTGAATTAGGCAGGAGCACGGCATGGCCCAATCGAAAAAAACATCCTCACCCGTTCAGGCAGCTCGCCGCTTTCGAACCACCGTTGTGTTCGTGGCCCTGGCGGCCATCCTCCTGGTGTTTTTGGTGTTGAACATTTGCATTGGTAGCATTTCGGTGCCTTTGGAAGACTTGTCTTCCATTCTGTTTGGGGGCGCCAGCGTAGAAAACGATCTTTCCGTGGCCTACAAGGTTGTGTGGCAAATTCGCCTGCCTCGCATCATTGCAGCCACCGTATTAGGCGGCGCTTTGGCCCTTTCGGGCTTTTTGCTGCAAACCTTCTTCAACAACCCCATTGCAGGCCCCTACATTTTGGGCATTTCCTCAGGCGCCAAACTGGTTGTTGCCATTGTCATGATCATGGGCACGGGCCACGGTTTGGTGCTGGGCTCTTGGGCGTTGATCATCGCCGCCTTCATTGGCGCCATGCTGTCCATGGCCTTTGTTTTGGCCATTAGCCATCGCGTACGCAGCATGGGCATTCTTATTGTAGCTGGCGTTATGGTGGGCTACATTTGCAGCGCCATCACCGAATTCTTCATCACCTTCGCTAGCGATCAGCACATTGCCAACCTGCACGACTGGAGCGTAGGCAGCTTTTCCGGCATTGGCTGGAACGATGTCACCGTCATGGTGGCTGTGGTTCTTGCCGCCAGCGCCCTTACCTTTGGCCTGGCCAAACCCATTGGCGCCTATCAGCTAGGCGAAAGCTACAGCCAAAGCATGGGCGTGAACGTAAAGGTGTTCCGCGTGCTGCTGATTCTGCTCTCCAGCCTGCTGGCCGCAACGGTTACCGCCTATGCCGGCCCCGTTTCCTTCGTGGGCATTGCGGTTCCCCACCTGATTAAGAGCTTCTTGAAGTCTGCCAAGCCCTTGCTGGTCATTCCCGCATGCTTCTTAGGCGGTGCCATTTTCTGTCTGGGCTGTGACCTGATTGCCCGCACCATTTTTGCTCCAACCGAGCTTTCCATCAGCGCTGTTACCGCCGTATTTGGCGCCCCCGTTGTTATTGCCCTCATGCTTAAGCGCCGTCAAGGGAGAGACTAAATGACTGAAGAGATTTGCTCCCTGCATACCGAAGCGCTGAACGTTGGCTACAACGGCGTACCTCTGATTCGCGATATTGAAATTAAGCTGCATCCTGGCGAGATTCTCACCCTTATTGGCCCTAACGGTGCAGGTAAATCCACCATTTTGAAGTCTATTGCCAAGTTTTTGGACATTGTGGGCGGCACCGTCTACATTGGCCAGCGCGACTTACAGAAGATGAGCCCCAAGGATCTTTCCACCGAGATGTCCGTGGTTCTCACGGGCCGCCTGTCCACCGAGCTCATGACCTGCCGCGAGGTAGTTGAAACCGGCCGCTACCCCTATACCGGCCGCCTGGGCATTCTCTCCGACGCCGACCACGAAGTGGTTGACCGCTCCATGGCCCTGGTGAACGCGACGGAAATCGCCGACAAAGACTTCACTCAAATCTCCGATGGTCAACGCCAGCGCGTGCTGCTGGCTCGCGCCATTTGTCAAGAGCCCAACATCATTGTGTTGGACGAGCCCACTTCGTTTTTGGATGTGCACTACAAGCTGGAGCTGCTCACCCTGCTGCGCCGCCTGGCCAAGGCCCAAGGCATTGCGGTCATCATGAGCCTGCACGAAATTGACCTGGCCCAGAAGGTGGCCGACACCGTTATGTGCGTGAAGGGCGACCGCATCTTGCGCTACGGCAAGCCCCAGGACATCTTCACCAGCGAAACCATCAGCGAGCTGTATTCCCTGGACAACGGCACCTACAACGCCCTTTACGGCAGCGTGGAGCTGGCCCGCGTGGAGGGCGCGCCCCTGGTGTTCGCCATCGCCGGCGCAGGAACAGGCGCCGTGCCCTTTCGTCTGCTGCAGCGCGAGAACATTCCTTTTGCCGCAGGCGTACTCTTCGAAAACGACATCGACTTTCCCCTGGCCCACGATTTGGCGGCCCAGGTTATTTCCGTTCCACCTTTCAATCATGTGAAGCCCCTGAAGCTGCAAGAGGCCAAGGACCTCATTGACGCTTGCCCTGCGTTCTTGTGCTGCATGGATGACGAAACCCTGCTGCACAGCGCTAATCGCAAGCTGTATAAACATGCCGTTGAACAGGGAAAACTTATTCTTCGCGGATCAAAGAACCTAACCCCCGAGACCTGCGCAGCCCTGCGCGCCCAGGCACAGGAGGCTTCCCATGGCCTTTGATGAGTACGTAACAAGCAACGGCGAGCGCCTGCGTCGCGGCTTCACCACCGGCACCTGCGCCACCTTGGCCACCAAGGCGGCCGCCACCCTGCTGCTTACGGGCAAGGCGCTGGAAGAAGTTGCGGTTATGACCCCCGCCGGCATTGAGGTGCGCGTTGCCGTGGAGGCCCTGGAGCGCGAAGGCAATGCCGTGCGCGCCACCATCATCAAAGATGCCGGCGACGATTTTGACGTCACCCACGGCACCCGCGTGTGCGCCGTGGTTTCCGCCTGCCCTGAACAGGGCGTATTCATTGACGGCGGCATTGGCGTTGGCCGCGTGACCTGCCCTGGTCTCAATCAACCCGTAGGCAATGCGGCTATCAATTCAGGCCCTCGCGCCATGATTACCGCCGCCGCAGAAGCCGTCATGGAGGAAAGCGATTACCTGGGCGGACTCTCCGTGGTCATCGAGGTTCCCGATGGCGAAGAAATAGGCCGCAAAACATTCAATCCCAGCCTGGGCATTGAAGGCGGCATTTCCATTTTGGGAACCAGCGGCATTGTTGAGCCCCGCAGCCTGAAAGCCCTGCAAGACGCCCTTGCTGTGGAGATTCACTTCCACGCCGCCGCAGGCCACAAGCGTCTTATAGTGACCCCGGGCAACTACGGCGAAGCCTTCTTGAAAACCATGAATCTTCCCGCATTTATTCCTATTGTGAGCTGCGCAAACTTTATTGGCTTTACCCTGGATAAGGCCATTGAGGAAGGCTTTGAGGAACTGTTGTTGGTGGGCCACATTGGCAAGCTGGTGAAGGTTGCCGGCGCCATTATGGACACCCATTCCCGCACGGCCGACTGCCGTCGCGAGATTTTCGCCGCCCACGCAGCGGCCGCTGGCGCCAACCAGCAGGCAATCCTTGCCATGTTTGACGCCATGACCACCGATGCATGCCTTGATATCTGCCAGGAGGCCGGCGTGCGAGACGAGGTTATCGCCCGCATCGCCAGCGCCATTCAGGCAAAGATTGACCACCGCGTTGCAGAGAACCTGAAGGTTGGAGCAGTCATCTTTTCCAACAAAACCGGCCTTTTGGCCACCACCCCCCAAGCAAATAGCCTTATTGAGGCATGGAAAACACAGGAGGAACAATGATTCATTTTGTAGGCGCTGGCAGCGGTGCTGCCGACCTGATCACCATTCGCGGCGCAGAACTGCTGAAGACCTGCGATGTGTGCATTTACGCAGGCAGCTTGGTTAATCCCGCCCTGCTGGAGTACACCAAGGAAGGCTGCGAAATTTACGATTCCGCCCGCATGACCCTGGAAGAAGTGCTGGAGGTCATGTACGCCGCCGAAGAAGCCGGCAAGACCACCGTGCGCCTGCATAACGGCGACCCCTGCCTGTTCGGCGCCATCCGCGAGCAAAAGGATGAGCTGGACGCAAAAGGCATCGACCACGACTACACTCCTGGCGTTTCCAGCTTCTGTGGCGCAGCCTCTGCCCTGCAGGCCGAATACACCCTGCCTACCGTTTCCCAAAGCGTCATCATCACCCGCATGGAGGGCCGCACCCCCGTGCCCGAGGGCGAAAAGATGCGCCTGATGGCAAGCCACGGCTGCTCCATGGTGATCTTCCTTTCCACCGGCCTTTTGGACAAGCTGGAAGGCGAGCTCATCGCCGGCGGCGCCTACACCGCCGACACCCCTGCCGCTTTGGTGTACAAGGCCACCTGGCCCGATGAGAAGGTGTTCCGCTGCACGGTGGGCACCCTGGCTCAAACCGCCCGCGAGAACAACGTGACCAAGACCGCTTTGGTGTGCGTTGGCGGCTTCCTGAACAGCACTTATGAGCGCTCCAAGCTCTATGACCCCACCTTTACCACCGAGTTTCGCCAGGCCACCAAGAGCAGCCACGCGTAAGCAACAAGGAGAAACGACCATGAAAGTTGTCTTCATCGCTTTCACCGATAACGGCTTGGGCCTAGCACAGCGCCTGGCCCAAGGCCTGGAACAACAGGGTTGCGAAACCGATGTTACCCGCGGCTTTGGCCCTAACAAGGTCAACCACAAAGCCTGGGCCCTGCAGTGGTTCCACGAAGCCGATGCCCTGGTGTTCATCAGCGCCACGGGTATTGCCGTGCGCACCGTTGCGCCCCTGCTGGAAGGCAAAGGCACCGACCCCGCCGTGGTGGTGCTGGACGACCGCGGCACCAACTGCATCCCGCTGATTTCGGGTCATTTGGGCGGCGCCAACAACCTGGCCCGCACCTTGAGCGACTTCTGCGGCGCCCGTTGCGTTGTAACCACCGCATCCGACGTGAACAGGGTATTTGCCGTTGACTCTTGGGCCAAGTCCCAAGGCGTTCGCGTGCCTGAAACCACCGGCATCAAGATGATTACCTCTGCCCTTTTGAAGGGCGAGCCCGTTGGATGCTTCAGCGCCTTCGAAATTGACGGCATTGTTCCCCCAGGCATCAAGATGATCTCTTACGAAGACCTGCTTGCCAACGATGGCAGCATCCCCGTCTTCCACATTGGCTGTCGCACCCTGAACAACGCCGACCTTGACCTGGTTGTTCCCGCCGCCGTGCTGGGCATTGGCTGTCGCAAGGGTACCAGCTGCCAGGCCATCGAGGAAGGAAGCGCTCTGTTCCTGGAGCAGGCAGGCATCCATCCCGCCGCAGTCTGCGGCGTTGCCAGCATTGACCTGAAGGCCAATGAGCCCGGCCTGGTTCAGTTCGCCGCCAATCATAAGCTGCCCTTCGAGACCTACTCCGCCGAGGTGCTCAACGCTCAGGAAGGCGAATTCTCAAGCTCGGAATTTGTAACCGACGTCACCGGCACCAATTGCGTGTGCGAGCGCGCCGCCTGCGTGAACAGCAAGTACCTGCTGACCAAAAAGACCGTCATCAACGGCATCACTTTTGCCATTGCCATCAAGGACTTCTCGCTGATGTGGCCCGAGGTGCTCTCTTGCGGCGCCTTTGCCCCCTCTGAAGACCCCGAAGATCTTGAGATGCTGAACGCCACCCCGGCTGCCGAAGAGCCCACGTTGGGCGAAAGCGAGCTTATCGTGGTGGGCCTGGGCCCCGGCGATCCCGCTTTCATGTCCCAGGAAGCCGTTGCCGCCCTGCAGGATGCCGACGTGCTATGCGGCTACCATGTCTACGTTGACCTGGCCAAAGCCGTTGCCCCTGACACTCCCGTGTTCACCACTCCCATGACCAAGGAAATCGATCGCTGCCGCGCCGCCCTGGAGATGGCCGCGCAGGGCAAGCGCGTTGCCATGGTGTGCAGCGGCGATGCCGGCGTATACGGCATGGCCGGCCTGTGCATGGAGCTGGCCCACGAGTTCAGCCCCGTGGACATTCGCGTGATTCCCGGCATTACCGCCGCCCTTTCTGGCGCATCCCGCTTAGGCGCGCCTTTGACCCACGACTTCTGCGTCATTTCCCTGAGCGACCTGCTAACCCCTTGGGAGCTCATTGAGCAGCGCTTGTCCGCCGCTGCCCAGGCCGACTTCTGCGTGGCTCTGTACAACCCCGCCAGCAAGAAACGCAGCGACTACCTGCAGAAAGCCTGCGACTTGATGCTGGCTGGCGGCAAAGGTCCCGATACCATTTGCGGCATTGTGCGCAACATTGGCCGCCCCGGCGAAGAGACCTGGGTGGGCACCTTGGAGCAGCTGCGCACCTACCCCGCCGACATGTTCTGCACCGCCTTCATTGGCAACAGCAACACCGCGATCATTGACGGCAAGATGGTGACCCCCCGCGGCTACCAGAAGAAGCGCCAGTGGAATAAGGAAGCCTAGTTCGTGACCGCACCCCGCAACATACTGCTTTTTGGCGGCACCTCCGAAGGCCGCGACCTGACCCAGCTGCTGGCAGATGCTGGCATGCAGGTGTGCGTCAGCGTGGCCACGGAGCGCGGATTGGCCGATTTCGCCACCGATAACCCGCGGGTCACCTTCCGTATGGGCGCCCTGAGTCACGAGGAAAAAGTGCAGCTCATGGGCGGGTTTGACGCGGTGGTAGACGCCACGCACCCCTACGCCCAAAGCATTAGTGGCCACGTGCGTGCCGCTGCGGCCGAGGCAGGCGTGCCCTACCTACGGGTGCTGCGACCCTTGGGCGACACCAAGGGCTGCCTGGTAGCGGAAAGCCTGCAAGCCGCCATGGCCCTGGTGCCCGAAGAGGGCAACGTGCTGGCCACCACTGGTGCCAAGGAAGTGCATCTGTATCAGGCGCTTCCCGCATACCAGGAGCGTCTAGTTGCCCGGGTGCTCAACGATGAGGGCTCGGTGGAAAAGTGTCGCGCCATCGGCTTGCCCGAGGAGCACATTTTGCCTGGTCGTGGCCCTTTTTCTCAAGAAGACAACGAAGCTGTCATGCGACAGTTCAACATTAAAACCCTGGTCACCAAGGAAAGCGGAACCTCCGGCGGCTATCCCGAGAAGCTGGCCGCAGCCCGCGCGTGCGGCGCCACCATTGTGGTTGTAGCCCGCCCGGAAGAGCCCGACGGCCTTTCTGTTGACCAGGCCTTGGATTTGCTGACAAAAAACCTGCCAAATGATGGGGTAATTTGGCAGGAAAATTGCCCCGAAGGAGCGAAGTAATGAAGAAAGTGTACTTGGTAGGCATTGGCATGGGCAACCCCGACACCCTTACGGTGGGCGCTCAGAAAGCTGTTGCCGCAAGCCAGCTGGCCATTGGCGCACAGCGTTTGGTAGACGCCTTCCCCGAGTTTGCGGGCGAGCGCCGCGTGCTCATCAAGTCGGCCGATATTGCCGCCGCCATCCATGAGAGCACTGCGGAAACCATTAGCGTGCTGCTTTCCGGCGACCAGGGCTTTTACAGCGGCGCTGCTGGCCTGTACAACCTGTTGGCCGACTGCGACGTTGAAGCGCTGCCGGGTATTTCTTCCCCCGTATATTTTGCTGCCAAGCTGAAAAAGTCCTGGCAGGACGCCTATTTGGTAAGCGCTCACGGCCGCGCCTGCAACGTGGTGGGCGCCGTGCAAAGCCACGCCAAGACCTTCGCTTTGACCGGCGGCAACGCCAAGGTGCACGAAATTTGCCAGCAGCTGGTTGACCGTGGCCTGGGTCATTTGCGCGCCTACGCCGGCGAGCGCCTAAGCTACCCCGACGAGCGCATTGTTTCCGGCACCGTGGCCGATTTGGCCACCCAGCAGTTCCTGGATCTGGCCGTTCTGTGGGTGGAAAACGACGCGCCCCTGAAGCGCCGCTACGCCGCTCCCGCTTTCACCGACAGCGATTTCCAGCGCGGAGACGCCCCCATGACCAAAGAGGAGATTCGCGAGCTTTCCGTATGCAAGCTGCACCTGGAGCCCCAGCACACCGTGTGGGATGTGGGCGCCGGCACCGGTTCCGTTTCTCTGGAAATGGCCATGGCCGTAACGGAAGGCCAGGTCATTGCTATTGAGCGCAACGAACCCGCCTTGGAGCTCATGGCCCAGAACAAAGAACGCTTGGGAGCCTGCAACCTGACCATCGTGGCCGGCAAGGCCCCTGAGGCTCTTGAGCCCCTGCCCGCTCCCGACCGCGTGTTCATTGGCGGATCCGGCGGCAACATGACCCGCATCATGCAGGTGGCCCTGGAAAAGAACCCCTCAGTGCGCTTCGTCATCACTGCCATCACCCTGGAAACCATCGGCACCGCCTTGGCCAGCTTCAAGGAGCTGGGCCTGACCGGCGTGGAAGTGGTTTCCGTCAACGTGTCCCGCGACCGCAAGGCTGGCCCGTATCACCTGATGACGGCAGAAAACCCCGTATACATCATGAGCGCGGAAGGTACCGGCGCATGCTAAGAACCCTTCCTCGTTTTCTCATCGCCGCCGCCAGCAGCGGATCGGGCAAAACCACGGTGACCAGTGGCCTGTTGCGCTGCCTGGAACGTCGCGGCGTGGCCGTGACCGCCTACAAGTGCGGCCCCGACTACATTGACCCCATGTTTCACCGCTCGGTACTGAACACCCCCTGCCGCAACCTGGACCTGTATTTTTCCACGGAAGACCAGGTGCGTACCCTTGTTGCAGAAAGCGCAGGTCAGGGCGATGATTCCCTGGCGGTGCTGGAAGGCGTCATGGGCTACTATGACGGCCTGGGCGGCACCACCCCCACTGCTTCTGCCTACCACGTGGCCAGCGCAACCAACACTCCCGTAGTGCTCATTGCCGACGGTCGCGGTGCCAGCCTCACCCTGGTGGCCTCCCTGCGGGGCATCATCCGGTTCCGCCAGCCCAACCCAGTGGCCGGCGTGATTATCAACCGCTGCACTAAGAGCCTCATGACCCTGCTGGCTCCCCTCATTGAGGAAGAATGCGGCGTGCCTGTATTGGGCTACGTGCCTAACAAGCCCGAGTTTGCCCTGGAAAGCCGCCATCTGGGCCTGGTTACCGCCGATGAGGTGGATGACCTGCAGGAACGCATCAACGCCGTGGCCGACACCCTGGAGCAAACCATTGACATCAACGCCCTGCTAGCCCTGGCCGTAGGCGCCCCCGCCCTGGAATACGAGCCCTCTGCCGTGGAACCCGTCACCGCTGACGCCCCGGTAATTGCCGTGGCCCAGGACGATGCCTTTTGCTTCTACTACGAAGAGAGCCTGGAGCTTTTGCGCAAGCTGGGCGCCCGCCTAGTGCCCTTCTCGCCCCTGGCCGACGCTACCCTGCCGGAAGGCACTTGCGGCGTGTATCTGGGGGGCGGCTACCCCGAGCTGCACGGCCGTGAGCTGGCGGAAAACACCGCCCTGGCGGCGCAGCTGCGCCAGGCCCATGCGGCTGGCATGCCCCTGTTCGCGGAGTGCGGAGGCTTCATGTACCTGCAAGAAAACATGACCGATATCGATGGCAACACCTGGCCCATGGCTGGCGTTATCCCTGGTCAAGTGCACTGTACCGGCAAGCTTTCCCGCTTTGGCTACGTGGAACTGGCCGCTCAGCAGGCAGGCTTGGGCATTGAGCCCGGCGACACCCTGCGCGCCCACGAGTTCCACTACTTTGACAGCTCCAATAACGGCGCCGCCCTGCACGCCACCAAATACACCGGCAAGCAGTGGGACTGCTGCGTGGCGGAAGACCGCCTGTTCGCCGGCTTCCCCCACTTCTACCTGCCCAATTGCCTGCCCTTTGCCACTCGCTTCGTAGAAGCTGCGGCTGCTTTTGCCCAAGAAAGCGCGGTGAAGTAAGTGTCCATGGCCCTGTGCATAAGCATCGCCTTGGTAGTTGGCTACGTGGCCGACCTGATTTTTGGCGAGCATTTTGCCGCTATTTGCCCCGCCATCTTGCTGGGCAAGCTCATTGCGCGCCTGGAGCCCCCACTGCGCGCCCGCGCCGGCGAGGACCCCACCGCCTTGCGCCGCGCCGGCCGCCTGATGGTGCTGGCCGTGTGCTCCGCCGCCTTCTTCCCCACCCTGGCTCTTTCAGTGATGGCATGGCTCATCCACCCGGTGCTGTTCACGGCCCTGCAGGCCTTCTGGTTCTACCAGATCATGGCCACCCGCTGCCTGGCCGACGCCAGCACCCCCGTTTATCAGGCACTTCAAGCCAATGACCTGCCCGAAGCCCGCACCCAGGTGGGCTACCTGGTGGGCCGCGACACCGATGCCCTCACTGCCGAAGGCGTGACCAAGGCCGCCGTGGAAACCGTTGCGGAAAACACCAGCGACGGCTCCATTGCGCCCCTGTTTTGGTTTGCCATCGGCGGCGCGCCCCTGTCCATGATGTACAAAGGCATCAACACCATGGACAGCATGCTG
>JAQXTF010000034.1 GCA_029219345.1 Eggerthellales bacterium | reverse complement strand
TTGGTAGCCAGCCCTTCCCCACTGTTCAAAGCGTAAAACAATGCCCCGACTCACCTGAGCCGGGGCATTTTCTTTGCACCATATGTTGCGAAAACTTACTTGGTCAGAGGCTGGGTAGCTGCATCAGCAACTTCCTTGGTGTACTCCTTGATGGGGTTTTCATCAGAAGAGAACAGGTCTTCAGCCTCAATCTTCCAGCATTCGGTCTCAGGCAAGCCGGGGATGCTAGAAGCTACGAAGACGGGATCTTTGCCAGCGTTGCGCTGCTCGGTGTAGTCGTCCAAAATCTTGAATGCCCACTTGCCCAGCATGAAGATAACAATCAGGTTGATAATGGCCATGAAGCCCATGAAGATGTCAGCCAGGTTCCATGCCAGAACAATGTTATTGGTAGCGCCAATAAACACCACGATCAGGCAGAAAATGCGGAATACCAGCAGAGCGGTCTTGCTCTTGGTGATGAACAGGAAGTTCTGCTCGGCATAGTAGTAGTTGCCAATGATGGAGCTGAATGCGAAACACCAGATGGCGAAGGTAACCACGGCAATGCCGTTCTGGCCGAACACATTGCTCACGGCCATCTGAACCAGAGGAATACCGGTTACGCCAGCGGCGGAAGCGGGGTCATCAACGCAGAAAACGATAACCATCAAAGCGGAGCAGGTGCACAGCACCAGGGTGTCAATGAATACGGACAAGCTCTGAATGAGGCCTTGCTTTACCGGGTGGCTAACGGAAGCGGAAGCGGCAGCGTTAGGAGCAGAACCCATACCAGCTTCGTTAGAGAACAGGCCTCGCTTGATGCCCATCATGACGCAGGAACCGGCGAAACCGCCGAAGATGCTCTGGAAATCAAAAGCGCTTTGGAAGATCACGGCGAAAACCTGAGGCAGCAGGCCCAGGTTCATAAAGATAACAGCCAGGGCCAGAGCGATGTAAACCAAAGCCATAGCGGGAACGATAGCGCTGGTAATCTTAGACAAGCTCTCATTGTTGCCAAAAATGCTCACGGCAAACAGGGCAGCCAGAATGATGCCAACAAATGCGGCCATGCCATTGGTGGCGTAATCAGGGAAGTAATACTCCAAAGAGCTTGCGGTGTTAAAGGCCTGCAAGCCGTTAAAGCCCAAAGCGAAGCACAGGATCAAAGAAATAGCAAACACAACGCCCAGCCAGCGCTTATGCAGAACCTGCTCAATGTAGTAAGCAGGACCGCCGCGGAAGGAGCCGTCGGAGTTCTTCACCTTCCAGGTCTGAGCCAGAGTGGATTCCACAAATGCGGAAGCGGAACCCAGAATAGCCATAAGCCACATCCAGAACACGGCGCCGGGGCCGCCAGCGGCAATTGCAGTGGCAACGCCAGCGATGTTGCCGGTACCAACGCGAGATGCGGTGGAAATCATCATGGCCTGGAAAGAGCTGATGGCCTTTCCGTCCTTATCATGTTTCTTTTCAGTGATGTGCTTGAACATGTCCTTGAAATAGCGGACTTGCACAAACTTGGTGCGTACCGAGAAATAAATACCGGCAGCCACCAGCAAAATTACGAGAACGTAGGTGTACATAAACCCATCAATCTCGTCGGTAATGGCAATCCAATCCATTATCTCCTCCTTCAACAACTAACGCGGAAATCGAAACCCCTTCCCTTTCCGCGAACGTAACCTTACATCATAAAGACGCTCTAGAACGTTACATCTCTGTAGCTAGAACTCGGCGTTGCCCACCGTACGCGGATGTGGAATAACGTCGCGAATGTTGCTGACGCCCGTCACGTACATGACCAGGCGCTCAAAGCCCAGGCCAAAGCCTGCATGCTTGCAGGTACCGTAACGGCGCAGGTCGCAGTAGTACTTGTACTGCTCGGCGTCCATACCCAGCTCGGCAATACGGCGCTCCAGCACATCCAGGCGCTCTTCGCGCTGGCTGCCACCAATGATCTCGCCTACGCCGGGAACCAAGCAGTCGGCTGCAGCAACGGTCTTACCGTCATCGTTGAGGCGCATGTAGAAAGCCTTGAAGCCAGCGGGATAGTCGTACACAAAAGTGGGCTTCTTGAAATGCTGCTCTGTCAGGAAGCGCTCGTGCTCGGTCTGCAGGTCAATACCCCACTCAACCTTGTAATCGAACTTCTGACCTGCGGCAATGGCGGCTTCCAGAATCTCAATGGCCTCAGTGTAGCTCACACGGGCGAAATCGGAGTTCACTACATGCTCCAGGCGCTCCAGCAGGCCCTTGTCCACAAATTTGTTGAACATCTGCAATTCATCCGGGCACTTCTCCATGACGGTGCGAATGACATACTTCAACATGTCTTCGGCTACTTCCATGTCGTCATTCAGGTCGGCAAAAGCCATTTCAGGTTCCACCATCCAAAATTCCGCGGCATGGCGCGCAGTGTTGGAGTTTTCAGCACGAAACGTGGGACCAAAGGTATACACATCGCCCATGCTCAAGGCGAAGTTTTCGGCGTTGAGCTGGCCCGATACCGTCAAGCTTGCGGGCTTGCCAAAGAAGTCTTGGCTATAATCAACAACGCCCTTGTCATCACGAGGCAGGTTGTCCATATCCAGGGTGGTTACGCGGAACATCTCACCGGCGCCTTCGCAGTCGCTGGCAGTGATGATGGGAGTATTCACGTAGGCAAAACCACGGCTCTGGAAAAACCCATGAATGGCGAAAGCAGCCACCGATCGCACACGGAAAACGGCGCGGAACAGGTTGGTGCGAGGACGCAGGTGCTGCTGAGTACGCAGGAATTCTTGAGTGGTGCGCTTCTTCTGCAGCGGGTAATCGGGAGCAGACACGCCAGCTACCTCAATTTCCACCGCCTGCACCTCAAAGGGCTGCTGAGCCTCAGGGGTGAGCTTCATCAGACCCTTAACCAGAACAGAAGAACCAACGTTCAGATGGGCGATTTCGTCATAATTTGCCAGGTCGTCGCGGTTCATCACAACCTGCAAATCTTTGAAGCAGCTGCCATCGTTGATGGTCACGAAACCGAAATTCTTCATGTCGCGCACGGAACGAACCCAACCGGCTACGGTGACCTGCTGATCACCCAGCTGCTGAGCGTCGGCGTAAAGCGCAGCAATTCGCATACGTTTCATAGATTTCCCTCTCCATTTCGTACATAATTTGAGAAGATTTGTAATTGCGTATTTTACAACGGCATTACTTGCGCATGGCACGGCTCTTGGGTATTTTTAGCGCCTTTTTTGAAATGGGGAGATGCATGAGCAACAAAAAACGCATTCTAATCCTGGCAACCGGCGGAACCATTGCAGGTGTGGGCGCTGCAGGAAAGAGCACTGGGTACGCTTCGGGACAGTTGGGCGTGGAAGATTTGCTGGCGGCAGCCCCCGAAATTGCCGAAGTTGCCGACATTGAAACCATGCAGGTATGCAACATCAATTCCGATGACATCACCGCCGAAATCTGGATCAAGTTAGCCCGCACCATAAAGGAACAAGCCCGCAGGCCCGAGATTGACGGCTTCGTCATCACCCACGGCACCGACACCATGGACGAGACCGCATTCTTTTTGAACCTGGTGCTGAAAACCGAAAAACCCGTGGTGATTACCGGCTCCATGCGCCCCTCAACCGCCACCAGCGCCGATGGCCCCATGAACCTGTACCAGGCCGTGGTTACCGCCGCCTCTTGGAAGAGCGAGGGCATGGGTGTGCTGGTGGTATTCAGCGGCCGCATCTTCAGCGCCCGCGATGTGCAGAAGACCTCCACCCACTCGGTGGTCAGCATGTCAGGCGGCGAAAACGGCAGCTGCGGCGTTATCCGCGATGACGTAGTGCTGTATTCCACCAAGTCCACCAAGCGTCACACTACTCAAACGGAGTTTACCGTTGATGGTCTGAGTAGCCTGCCTCGCGTGAACATTCTGTACTTCAGCGTCGATGCCGACCCCGCTCTCATTTCCATGGCGGCCGGTCTTTCAGATGGCTTGGTCATTGCAGGCGCCGGCGGCGGCGAATACAGCAAGCTTTTTGAGGCTGAACTGCGAAAACTCACCATTCCCGTAGTGGTAAGCTCTCGCGTTGGCAGCGGTGTCATCATGAGCAACAGCGTACCTTGTGGCATTGCCGCCAACGATTTGCCACCCCAGAAGGCCGCTATCTTGCTACGTCTAGCGCTGACAGAAACCACCGACCAGGCAGAGATTGCCCGCATGTTTGAAAAATACTAGGGGGGATGTCATGCTAGTTCGTAAAGCCGATATCTATGATTTGGACGCCATCGAAACCATCTACAACGCCATTCACGACCAGGAAGAAGCTGGCCTGGTAACCATTGGCTGGGATCGTGCCATCTACCCCACCCGCGCCACCGCCGCCGATGCTCTTGCAGCAGGTGATATGTTCGTCATGGAGGATGACGGCCGCGTCGTTGCCTCCGCCCGTATCAACCAGGTGCAAGTGCCGGAATACGCAGATGCCCGCTGGAACGACGATGCCCCCGCAAATGAGGTGATGGTGCTGCACACGCTTACGGTTGATCCCGCTTCAGGCGGTCACGGCTTTGGCCGCGCATTCGTAGCTTTCTACGAGCAGCACGCCCTTGAGCACGGCTGCCGCTTTTTGCGCATGGACACCAACGCCCGCAATGTACGCGCTCGTGCCATGTACGCCAAGCTGGGTTACGTGGAAGCCGACATCGTTCCTTGCGTGTTCAACGGCATCGAAGGCGTGCAACTGGTCTGCCTGGAAAAGACCCTTTAATTCCTGCCAAATTACCCCATCATTTGGCAGGTTTTCGCCCGCAAGGCACGCAAGCCGGCACAAGAAAGCGACGAGTCGTCGTTGGCCCAATCGTAGGGGAAGCTGGCGCACTGGTCGGGTTTCACAGGATGGATGCGACAAAGACCCTGGTCGTCAAGCATGCCACAAGTGCCGCTGCCATCAGGGGCATCCTTCAGGATAAGACACTTTCTATCAGGAGAAATGTCGGTTTCCTGGTCAATAAATTCCTGCTCGCTCATGCCCAAATATGCCGCAATGCGGGCGATTTCCCCATCGGAAAGACGCACGATACCACCCTCGATACGGCAACAGGCTCCGCAGCATACGCATGCGAAGCCCGCCAGTTCATCATTTGAGTACGCGTTATTGATGCGCATTATTCTGCGTACCAAATAGCGCAATTATTAGGGGTTTCGTACATTTCCACGCGGCAAATGTTCAGGCCCTGCTCAATGAGCTTCTTTCCGAAATATGCAGCCAAGTTCTCAGAGGTGGTGCGGAAAGGCAGCATCATCAAAGTGAAGCCCTCCCCTTCCAGAGCCGCCACGGTCTCGGGCTTCAAAGTGCCCTCTTCCACCAGGAACGTGTGGTCCATAGCGTCTGCCTGAGCGCGAACAATGCGTTTGAACTCGCCAAAGTCCAGCACCATGTCCTTCATAGTGCCCTCAATCTGCAACTCATCAGCACGCATGTACACCACCACACGCCAGCGATGACCGTGCAGGTTTTCGCACTTGCCGTAATAGTCTGCCAGGAAGTGCGCCGAGTCAAAAGCGGCTTCGGTTTTCAGTTCGTACATAAGGTGCCTCCTTGGATTAATCTTTTGTAGGGCAAACCATACCACATTTGGCCACGCTACGGTTAGCAAGGCCCAGTATCAGGTATACTTACACCGATTGGTAAACTTCAGAGAAAGAGCATTCTCATGAGCGTAGATAGTTTTGAAGCAAGCAAGAAGCGCAGCGACGCCATTGTGGCCGACCTTGCCGTACATCCCGAAAAGTACACCATGCTTACCGGCGACCGCCCCACCGGTCGTTTGCATATGGGCCATTACTTCGGCACCATCAAGGAGCGCGTACGCCTGCAGAACATGGGCATCAAGACCAACATTATCATCGCTGACTATCAGGTAATCACCGACCGCGACACCGTAGGCAACATCCAGGACAACGTGGCCAACATGGTCATTGACTACCTGGCCGCTGGCATCGATCCTGAAAAGACCACCATCTTCACTCATTCTGCCATTCCTGCTCTGAACCAGCTGATGCTGCCTTTCCTGAGTCTGGTCACGGAAAGCGAACTGTTCCGCAATCCCACCGTTAAGGCCGAACAGGAAGCATCTGGCCACGCTCTTACCGGCCTGCTGCTCACCTATCCCGTTCATCAGGCATGCGACATTCTGTTCTGCAAGGGCAACATCGTGCCCGTAGGCAAAGACCAGCTGCCCCACATTGAGATCACCCGCCAGATTGCTCGCCGCTTCAACGAGCGCTACGCAGAGGTCTTCCCCCTGCCCGAGGGCATCCTGAACGACGACATTCCCGAAGTACCTGGCCTGGATGGTCGCAAGATGTCCAAAAGCTATGGCAACGCCATTAGCCTGTGCCTGACCGAAGAGGAAACTTGGAAGCTCATCAAGAAGTCCAAAACTGACTCCGAACGCATGATCACCTTCGACAAGGAGAACCGCCCCGGCGTGTCCGCCCTGCTGACCACCGCTGCACTGTGCACGGGTCGCAAGGAAGTTG
>JAQXTF010000033.1 GCA_029219345.1 Eggerthellales bacterium | reverse complement strand
AAAGGAACGATTCCTGCATGAAATAGCGACGGCAATTTGGGTGCACCGTGACTTTGGCCACCGCAACGGGCAACGTGTAGCTATTGGTTGGCTTGAGCATTAAGGCATTACGCCCCAAATAATCCATCGTTTCGGGGAAATAGAACGACTCCAAGGCGGTGCCTCCAAAAGCGCCCGCTCCAACAGCGCGAAGTTTCTCGGACCCCTCTACAACCCGCAACGCCGAACAACCCGAGAAAGCCTCGGCGCCAATTGCCTCCAAGTCTTCCGGCAGCTCCACCGCCGTAAGGCTGGTCAAACGCGAAAAAGCATTCGCTTCAATGCACTTTGTTCCGGGCGCAACCTCATAGCGCGTGGCCTGAGAATTAATGAGCTCCACAAAACGCAAGCCCGTCTCTGTACGCTGATAAAGACCCTGGTCGGCGTCTACCATAAACAGAGGATTTTGGGGGTCCACCGTCAAGCGAGGGCACGGAACACCATCCACCCATTGGGCCGCATTGCAGAAATGGGCGCCCAAGTGATGCACTCCAGCCGGAATCTCAATCTCTTTGAGGGCCGTATTGATGAAAGCATCGCTTTCAATGGCGCCAAGGCTTGGATTAAGCTCAATCTCTTGCAGTGAGCTGCATTGGTAAAACGCCTTTTCCCCAATACTTTTAAGCCTCGGAGGAGCCACAAAAGCAGTTAAGCCTGACCGGAAAAAAGCAAACGGCTCAATAACTTCCACCGTATCAGGCAAAAACACCTGCTCAAGGTTTGAAAGGCCCGAAAACGCCTTATGGCAGATGCGCGTGCAACCCGTTACAACCTCATAGGACGCAGAAGGGACCGCCAAAGCAACTAAGGCAAAATCAGACTTTCGATAAATACCCTGACCATCGGTGAAAAAATACTGGTTATCAGGAGAAACTTCCACTCGCTTCAAAGTGCTGTTCTCAAAGGCGCCAGGGATAATCTGATCGGTGCTGCGACCAATACGCAAGGTATCAATAGTGCACCCGCGGAATAAGCCAACAGGAACACGCCTCATCATGCTGGGCAGGCATAAGACGCCCACATAAGAAAGACGCGACAGAGACGAGGTGTCCAACATACCAATAGCATCAGGCAAAGCCAAATAATCAAGATTCTTCATCTGGCGAAGAAGACCCGGCTCCATGCGCGTTATGCCCGCTGGAAGGGTCAGCCGGAAAATATCCGTTGCATTCAAGAAAGCGCGCGAGCTAATCTCCGAAACAAGGACATCATCGATAAACGTGGGGCATTCAACCTCAGGAACCTCATTTTTGCAATCAAGCAAGCGCACGTTTCCGTTAGTCAAGGGCACGTAGGTAAAACGATTTCCCTTTTTATCGAGGTATTCCCGCTCTTCACCTGCGGGAACAGGTGTTTCTTCCCGTATTCCCTCCTGCAAACGGGTGGCTGTTTTCTTGTTAGGAGCCAGCTTTTCGCAAAACGCCTGGAAGTCAATGGGGCTTAAGACTTGGGCCACTTCCTGCGCCACGCGCAAGCCATCAACAGCGGCACTCATAATGCCGCCAGCGTAGCCCGCGCCCTCTCCGCACGGATACACGCCCTGAACAGGGGTTCCATCTGCAAGAGAAGCCAGCAGCGTTTGCTTGTCACGCACCACGCGCACAGGGCTTGAGCTGCGCGTTTCCACTGCGGTCATAACCGCATTAGAGCTGGCGAAACCCTTCAGGCGACGATCAAATTGAAGAATGCCCTGGGCCAAAGAATCAGCCACAAAATCTGGCAGGCACTGACGCAAATCACTCCACGCAACACCGCGAGCATAGGTAGGCTTCACCTTTTCGCACGAAGGCGCCTTGCCCTTGCCATAGCCAGATGCAGCCAAAAAATCCCCCACGCGTTGAGCAGGGGCAACATAGGGACCTCCCCCATTTTTCCGAGCCAACTCGTACGCATCTCGCTCCAGTTTTCGCTGAAAAGCCACCCCCGCCAAGGGGTCGGTGCCAGGAAAATCACTGGGCTCCACGCCCACCAATACCGCGCTGTTGGCATTTTTGCCATCGCGCGCATGGACGCTCATGCCATTGACGCATACGCCGCCTTCTTCACTGGCGGCGGCCACCACCTGGCCACCAGGACACATGCAGAAGGTGTACACGCCGCGGCCGTTTTTCAAGTGCGCCGAAAGCTTGTAGTCGGCAGCGCCCAGTGCCGGATGATCAGCCGCTTCACCATACTGGGAACAATTAATCAGAGCCTGGGGGTGTTCAATGCGCACGCCCACCGAAAAGGGCTTTCTTTCCATGAAAAGGCCTTTTTCCTGCAGCATGGCAAAGGTGTCGCGGGCCGAATGACCCGTCGCAAGGATAACCGCGCGGGCAGGAATAAGCTC
>JAQXTF010000032.1 GCA_029219345.1 Eggerthellales bacterium | reverse complement strand
TTACTGGGTTCATTCTAGTTAAAAACCAACGCCCCAATCAAACGAAAAAAGCGAAGCGTATACGACCCGTTACCAAAGCTTCAAAACAAATAAAAGCCGCCTTCCGCGTACATCGTGTGACGAAACCCGCCTTCCGCGCCCACTTTCCGCGCTTTGAACTATAATGGCCTCTCGACCAATAAAAACACTGAAAGGTTTTCTCATGAGAGAGTTCAAAAAGTCCTCCAAGCTTGACAACGTGCTGTATGACGTTCGCGGTCCCGTCGTGGAAGAAGCCGCACGCATGGAGGCAGCTGGTGCCAGCATCCTGAAACTGAACATTGGCAACCCAGCGCCCTTTGGCTTCCGCACTCCCGACGAGGTGGTTTTTGACATGAGTCGCCAGCTGAAGGACTGCGAAGGCTATTCCGATGCCAAGGGCCTGTATTCCGCCCGCAAGGCCATCATGCAGTATTCCCAGATCAAGGGCTTACCCAATGTTGACATTGACCATATCTACACTGGCAATGGCGTATCCGAGCTCATTAACCTAAGCATGAGCGCCCTGCTGAATGACGGCGATGAGATTCTCATCCCCTCCCCCGACTATCCCCTGTGGACCGCCTGCGCCACCCTGGCTGGCGGCAAGCCCGTGCACTACCTGTGCGACGAGCAGAGCGACTGGTACCCCGACCTGGCCGACATGCGCGCCAAGATCACGCCCAAGACCAAGGCCATTGTCATCATCAACCCCAACAACCCCACGGGCGCTTTGTATCCCCACGAGATTCTGGAGCAAATTGTTGACCTGGCCCGCGAGTTTGGCCTGATTCTGTTCTCCGATGAAATCTACGATCGCCTGGTCTTCGACGACCAGGAGCACGTGTCCATTGCCAGCCTGGCCCCCGACCTGTTCTGCGTCACCTTCAGCGGCCTTTCCAAGAGCCACATGATTGCCGGCTACCGTATTGGCTGGATGGTGCTTTCGGGCAACAAGGCCCTGGCCAAGGACTACATTGAAGGCCTGAACATGCTGTCCAACATGCGCCTGTGCTCCAACGTGCCCGCTCAAAGCATTGTGCAAACCGCCCTGTGGGGCCACCAGAGCGTACATGACTACGTCATTCCCGGCGGCCGCGTGTACGAGCAGCGCGAATTCATTTACAAGGCCTTAAACGACATCCCCGGCATCACCTGCGTGAAGCCTCAGGCTGCCTTCTACGCTTTCCCCAAGATTGACGTGAAGAAGTTCAACATCAAAGACGACGAGCAATTCGCTCTTGACCTGCTGCGCGAGAAGAAGGTGCTGCTTATTCACGGCGGCGGCTTCAACTGGCACGAGCCTGACCACTTCCGCGTGGTGTATCTGCCCCGCATTGAGGTGCTGCAGGAATGCACCAACAAGCTGGCCGACTTCCTGAGCCGCTATCAGCAGCACTAGGAGGGTTTGTGAACGAAAAGCTAGAAGCCCGCTTTGCCGCGGTAAAGAAGATTATTGACGAGCTGGATTACGCCGGCCTGCTGGAAAAGGACGCCACCGCTGATGAATACGACGGCGAAAGCGTGCTGGTGTCCCTGTGCGCCAACCCCGCCCTAGGCAAGGATGCCAATGCCACCCTGTTCGGCTTTGTGTTCAGCTATCTGTTCAACGACCCCAAGCCCAGCAAGGCTTGGTGCTACCTGGCCGCCGAGCGCCTGTGCGCCGAAGTGCCCGCCTTCCCCGATGACCCCGCCGACCCCGTGAAGGCGGTGCAGGCCATGCTGGGCCAAATGGGCATCGAGCGCGTCATGCAAGAGATGGAAGCTTCCCTGGCCGCCAGCGACATCCCCGAGGGCGTCATTCCCCACGTGGTGCTGCGCATGGCCGTCATGAGCGCCGGCTTGAACCTGTAATCCTGCCAAATTACCCCATCATTTGGCAGGTTTTTGCGAAACAAGAAGGGTTGCGATATTGGTCGCAGCCCTTTTCGTTTACATCGTTTTCAGCTCGTAGGCGCGGGTGCCAATTCCCAGTGCTTCCGCATGGGCCATGCCCGCCTCCCAATCAGTATGGGGATGCATGCCCTTGAACAAATCGGCGTGCTCATGAACATGGGCAAAACGCTCTTCGCGCAGGTGGGGCTGCTGATTCACCAAATCGACGCAGGCCTGGTCAAGGGCCACCGGATCAAAGCTTGCTAGCATGCCCACATCGGGAATGATGGGGGTGTCGTTGCCGCCGTCACAGTCGCACAGGGGCGACACGTCCTTGATGAAAGAGATGTGGAAGGCCTGCTTGCCCGCCAAGGTTGCCTTGGCGTATTCCGCAATCTTCATGGTCAGAGCGCTACTAGCCTCATCCCACTTGCAGTTAATGGCGCCCTTGGGGCAATAGGCGAAGCAGTGGCCGCAGCCCACACAAGCGTCTTCGTTGATAACCGCCAGGCCGTCAACCACGGAAACACCCTGATGGAGGCAGTTTTTCACGCACATGCCGCAACCAATGCAGGCGTCCGCATCAACGGCAGGAGTGCCGCTGCTGTGCATTTCCATCTTGCCTTCCTTGGAGCCGCTGCCCATGCCGATGTTCTTGATGGCACCGCCAAAGCCGGCCTCAATATGGCCCTTGAAATGGTTCAGGGTAATCATGACATCGGCCTCTGCGATGGCCGCGCAATTCTTGGCTTCCTTCACGTACACGCCGCCCTCAACGGGAATGCGGCGCTCGTCGGTGCCGCGCAGGCCGTCGGCAATGATGGTGTGCACACCCGTTGCCAAGGGGTTGTAGCCGTTCATGTAGGCCGCGTCCAAGTGGTCCAGAGCGTTGCTGCGATAACCCGGATACAGCGTGTTGCAGTCGGTCAGGAAGGGCCTGCCGCCGCGTTCCTTCACGTAATCGCAAATGACCTTGGCATACTGTTGGCGCAGGAAGGCCATATTGCCCCATTCGCCAAAGTGAACCTTAATGGCCACGTATTTGTCTTGCAGGTCCATACGGTCAATGCCCGCCTTTTTAACCAGCTTCATCATCTTGTCCAGCTGGCTTTGACCCATCTTGCACGAAAAATCAGTAAAGAAAACTTCTGACGCCATGACGGCTCCTCTCTTAGACGGGGAACAAAAACCTGCCAAATGATGGGGTAATTTGGCAGGAAGCGGGCTACAGCAGAAAACGGCTGGGATTGCCCTGGCGGGTGGTGGTGCGATCCTCTCCCTCTTCGAAGCAGGGGCCGTTAGTCAGGAAATTCTCGCACACGCGACAAATTTCCTTCACGGCGGCATCGTATTTCAAATCGGGGTTCAAGATCATGCAAATATCCGTAGCAACCTTGTGGCTGGGCCTGTCGCAAGCGGCGAAATGGCAGTCAGCCGGGCAAGGCTCGCCGGGAATATTATGCGGGCAGCGGCCGTTCAGCTCTTCATCCTGATAGCAGCCGCGCAGCTCCCAACAAAACTTAGCCATAGTGCAAATTCCTTCCTACAAGCGCCTCACTGAAAAACCATGGCGGTCCAGCTCAGCGGCAATAGTTTCAATCAAAAGCGGCAATGCCTTAGCGCAAGGCTCCGTCAACCCCACCACGTATTCCACCGGTTCGGGGTTCAGCACCTGCATGCCCACGCACATGCCTTCGGCCTCATAGCCCAAAAGGTCGGCCGCATCAAACAGGTTGGCCAGCTTCAAATCATGAAGCGATGTCATCATACCGCCGCGATCAACGTCATCGGGACTATAGCGGAAAACCGTTCCCGCCGGTTCTCCCGAGTCGTCTACGGCATCCACCGTCATAAGGAAGCTGTAGTCGCGCACGTAGCTGATCATGTCCATGGACATGCAGCCTACATCGTACAGGTCAATGTTTTCGCCCAGCTCAAACACCTGGGGCAGCTCTTCATAGGCGGCGTGGCCTATGCCATCGTCCAGCATCAGCTGGTTACCAACAAAAAACACCGCTGCCCGCGGTGCCTTTACCTCATTGCTCATGAAAATGCACCCTTACATATAGGGTCGAATGGTCAAGTTGTAGTAGGTGGCAAACGCCAGCATGGCCAAAGCGATAACCGCCATGCCAATTGCCCAACCCTTCTCAACCTTCAGGTAATGTTCCAACGTATCGCCTCGGTCAGCCGCCCTATGAGCTGAGCGAGGGGAGCTTATGCGCGCGTAGCCAATCATGAGCGCCGCTGTAATGACCGCCGTGACCACCGCAAGGGTCACGCTAATCGCCGTAGGCTCAAGCCACGCGTTGAAAAGCAGGTTGTCCACAAAAATCCACAGAGGATAAAACAAAATGCAGGGCCAGTCTCCATGGGCGGCACCCCAGATGGGAGCCATGAAGAACGCGCCCCAATTGAAACGGGGCACGTCAGCCAGAAACTTCTCTTCGCGGGCGATGTCTTCGTCAGACAGGCCCTGATAAGAGTTCCCAGCCATACGTGCCCCTTTCTTAAAAGTTAGCTAGCGCAGACTTCGCCTAGTGCTCCATCTTGTCTTCGCCGTCAATCACGTGCTTGTCGGGATCGTAGGTCAGGCCACCATGCTCCTTGCGGAACAGCATGAGCTTGGTGGGCTCGGTGCCTTCGATGTTAGCCAGATACAGGTGAATGAAGCAGAAGATGATGAATACGAACATCAGGAAGAAGTGAATCACGCGCATGTTCATGGCGCCGCCTACCAGGGACAGGCAACCCAGGCAGAAGTCAGTGGTAGCCAGAGGCGGCCACAGGCAAATGCCGGTGATGAACATGATGATCAGCAGCGGAGCAATTGCCAGATAGGAAATCTTCTGAGGAACGCCCAGCTTGCCACCCAGCGGGTGAGTCTTACGCAGGAACAGGTAGTACTTAACCCATTCAACGCCCTGATGCAGGTTATCCTTCTGGGGCAACCACATCTTGTAGTCAGCAACCTGCTTGCGGGTACCAGCGGTAGGAGCAGCCTTCACGATGAAAGCCATAACGATACGCACAATGCAGTTGATGAAAATAATGAAGCCGCAAATCACATGCAGGCCACGAGCAATGCTCATGAACAGCGGGAAGAAGGGATAGTGAATGTAGAAGCCGGTGAACATCAGGATGAACATGCAAACCAGGTTAATCCAGTGAGTGATCACAAACGGCAGCGGATGTGCTTCACGGTAATGTGCGAGATGTGCCATTTACTTCACCCCCCAAGGAGAGGTAACGGTTTCGAAGTGCTTGCCAGTAGAAGGCTGAGACACATGCACGGCGCAAGCGGTGCAGGGGTCGAAGCTATGAACGGTACGCAGAGCGTTGATGGGCTTTTCGATGGTGCCAACGGGAGTACCGATCAGTGCCTGCTCCAGAGGACCATTCTCGCCCTTTTCGTTGCGAGGAGCCAGGTTCCACGTGGAAGGAATGATGATCTGGTAACCGTCGATCTTGCCGCCAGAAACCTTCTCGGAGTGATAGAGAGCGCCACGAGGAGCTTCCCAGAAACCGGTGCCAGCACCAGTATCCAGCTTGGGAGCCTCGAAGTACTTGGCCTCGCCACCCTTAACGGCTTCAATCAGCTCATCGCACCACTGATCCATGAGCTCGGCGATGTAAACGGTCTCAATCTGACGAACAGCAACGCGGCCCAGGGTGGACTGCAGGTCGGTCAGCTTCAGGCCGGTGGCAGCCAGCATGGACTCAACCATGGGCTTGATGGTCTTATGGCCACGCAGGTAAGCAGCCAGGATACGAGAGAAGGCACCAGCTTCCATGGGCTTACCGTCGTACATAGGAGCCTTGACCCAGGAGTAGCGCTCCATGATGGTGCCAGGGTTCTTGTCGTTGGCGCCCTCTTCCTTGTAGTAACCGGTGAAGTCGCCATCGGTGGTGAAGTAGGGGGACTGGTAAGTAGCCTCGCCCTTGTACCAGGAGTGACCAACATATTCGGTGATCATCTTCTCGTCGGGCTCGGACAGAACCAGCTTCTCGTTGATAACGCCAGAAGGCAGGTAACGATCGGCCATCTGAGCAACGTAATCGCCAGCGCCAGCGTTCTTGGCGTAGTTCGGACCTTCAAAAACGCCCCAAGCGATGTAGCGACCGCAGCCCTTACCGAACTTGGTAGCATCGCCGTAGAACTGAGCCAGAGCCAGGCTGTCCTGGATAACGGTGCCGTCGACCCATTCCTTGATTTCCTTGATGAGCATCTTCAGGTCGTCCAGCTTCTGCTGGGTGGGAACGAAGGAGGTGCCACCGGGGATCAGGGTCATAACATGAGGCATCTTGCCGCCCAGCAGGCCGGAGATCTCGGATGCCTTGGACTGCATCTGCAGAGCCTCCAGGTAGTGGGTGGTCAGCAGCAGGTTAGCTTCAGCAGGCAGCTTGAAAGCGGTGCCTTCGTCAGCATCAAACCAGTTGCCGCTGAAGATGGAGAGCTGACCGTTCTGAGCGAACTTGGTCAGACGAGCAGCAACGGCAGCGAAGTCGCTGTTGGTGGAGGTGCCCAGCTTGCGAGCCAGCTCGTAAACGCCATCGATATCGGCACCCAGGCCGGCAATGGGGTTCACGTAGTCAAGGGCAGCCAGGTTGTAGAGCCACAGAATATGGCTGTGCAGGAACTGCGCACCTTCCAGCAGGTTGCGGATAATGCGAGCTTCGTTAGGGATAACGATGCCGTAAGACTTCTCGGCAGCGATGGAGGAAGCATGAGCATGGGAAACGGGGCAAACGCCGCAGATGCGCTGAACGATTTGAGCTGCGTCCTCGGGAGTGCGATGCTCAACTACATGCTCCATGCCACGGTAGCAACCGCCGGAGACCCAAGCGTCTTCAACGATGCCCTGAGCGTTAACTTCCATTTCAACGCGCAGATGGCCTTCAATACGGGTAATGGGGTCGATAATAGAGCGAGTCATTATTCCTGGCCTCCCTTCTTGCCAGATTTCAGGCTTGCATCCAGTTCGGCCTGAGCAGCGATAGCTTCATCGATGTCGCCGTAATCACCAACGGACTTCTCGGGATGCTTTGCGTCCCAAACGCGCACCTTCTCGAAGGGAGCGCCGCCGTCCATACGGCCGGAAATCTTGTAGCCAACGCCGTGAGCAACCAGAGCAGCAGCGACAGCGCCGGTAACCGCACCAGCAGCCAAATCGGGGCTGAAGGTAAAGTCGCCAATGCGCAGATCGCGCAGACGATCATTGAACGGGGTGTGCACCTGAACCCAGTTATCGCTGGGGTTCATGGGGTCGGCCTCGCAGCAACCAATGCAGGGAGCGCCAGAGGCAACGCACCAGCTGCGGCCATGGTTCCAGCGGGTCACGCCGCAGTTTGCATGGGTCTGAGGACCCTTGCAGCCCAGCGGGTACAGGCAGTAGCCCAGCTCTTCTTCCTTAGAGCCGAACTCATACACGAACTCGCCATTCTCAAAGTGGCCACGACGCTCGCAGTTGTCGTGAATGGTCTGACCGAAGATGCCCGTCGGGCGGTTGTAGGAGTCAAGCTCGGGCAGCTGGCCCATCATGACAACGTCAACCAGCACAGCTACCAACCACTCGGGGTTGGCCGGACAGCCAGGAATGTTAACAACAGGAGTCTCAATGCCATTCTTCTTCAAGAACTGCTGAACGCCGCAAGCGTTGGAGGTGTTGGGCTCAGCACCCATCCAACCACCGTTAACAGCGCAGGAGCCCAGAGCAACGACGGCGTTTGCGTGCTCAGCGGCTTCCAGCAGGTGCTTGGTGCCAGGTTCGCCTGCCACGCGCAGAGCCTGACCGCCCCAACCTTCCAGAACAGCACCTTCGTAAATCAGAATGTAGTTACCTGCCTTGATGGTTGCCTCCTTGGCTTCCTCCATAGAGAAGCCTGCGGCAGCAGACAGGGTTTCAGAGTAGTTCAGGGACAGAAGCTCCAGAACCACCGTTGCAGGATCGGGGGTATCAACCTGGGCGAAGGATTCCGTGCAACCCGTGCAAGAAGCACCTTCAATCCAGATAGCAGGGTAAAGCTTACCCTCAGTTGCGCCGATAATCTTGTCTTCGAGCGCATGCGCGACCTTGGGCATACCTGCGGTACCCAAGCCAGCGGCAACGGCAACAGCTCCACACAGCTTCATGAAGCTACGGCGCGAAACGCCATGGGCTTCAAGCAGCGCGTCGAAGTCAACTGCACTTGCCTGATCGTACATTTTTCAAACCTCCTTCGGTTCAAAATCTGTTCCAAACCACCAGCTCCCCCTGGGGCTCGGAAAGGATAAATCATGTCCTCGCAAACGGGCGTCCTCCCGCAAAAGAGGTTTACCATTAGCAGGGCAAATCCAACTCATAGTATCAGGTTGCATGCATATATGTAGCTCTTCTGAAGAACAATTTTGTTACATGTCGCTTTTTTTACGCCATTGGCAACGGCTCTCCGCATACACTCCCTCCCATCTTGAG
>JAQXTF010000031.1 GCA_029219345.1 Eggerthellales bacterium | reverse complement strand
CGCCTCTGTCGTACCTGGTCAAGGCGTCTCATGAATTGCTGGAGGGCGTGGTTATTCCCAATATGGCAACGAGCCATATCACCCGCAATTGGGCGCATCGTCAAGGAAGTGTTAACGGTCTTTCCGACGATGATGAAGACTCCGTGGAAACCCGCGTGCTGGGTACCTTCGAGCAGCAATTCGGTAAAGACATCCCTCAGCTTTTCCAGGGACAGATTGGCACCTGGAGGCCTTCGCTGCCCAGCACAGGTGATGGTATGATGGTGGTGGCGCTGCTTGCGTTGATGGCCATGGTTGCATCGGCCATAGTGGCAGCGGTTGCCCGTCGTAAGATGCAGGAATGCGCAGCCTGCGGCGCTCAAGGAGGTAATGAAATGAAGTTTGGAACAGCTAAAATGATAGGCCTTATGGCGGTGGCGATGATTTTTGTGCTTACTTTGGCGGGCTGTTCCTGCAGCAGCCAGCAGGTGGCGGCAAGCTCCTCTTCCGTTAGCGCCAGCGCCGCGACCAGCATCTCTGCCCAGGGAACGTCTTCAACTGACGCATCTGGTAGTACTTCTGGTGATGAAAACGGTGTCTCTACTGATCAGCAGGGGGATGTTTCTAGCCAGGTTCCTGCTGGCAATAAGGAAGAGGCATCTTCCTCTGGCCCTGCGCCTGCGCCTTCTCCCAATCCGGCCCCGAATCCTGCACCGCCCGCCCATGAACACACTTGGACTTGGGTTTCCAATATGGTGACCGTGGTGGATCAGGATGCTTGGGATGAGCCCGTGTACGAATGGGTTGACTGGTGCCCCACGTGCGGCTGTCAGGTTCCGTATACGCATACTGAAGATACTGCTCTCAACACGGGCATGGGCCACTCCACTACAGAGCGTCAGGTGGTAACCCACAGCATCCATCACGATGCTGTGACCCACCAAGAAGACCAGGGCGCTTATCAGTGCTCCGGCTGTGGCGCTTGGCAGTAAAGGGTAGGTGGCAATATGAAACGTCTTGCAACGCTTATGGCGCTGACGATCTCTGCCGCTCTGGCTCTCATGCCTTTCCCTGCCGTGGCTCTGGCCGAGCCTCCGGAGACTCAGCGCACCATTACCTGGCTTTCCACTGAGCCCCAGCCCGATTTCTCGCCTTCGCTGACGGTGGATGGCATTACCTATCAACTGTCCACCACGGCAGTGGCAACCATCGATACCCAGTATGGTCAAGTGCCTGCTCAGCGCACCCATACCGTTTCCTGCTGGCCTGCTGAGCTGGAGGCTACTTGCGCGGCGTTCCCTGCATCGATGGCTGTGGATGAAGACGGCTATCAGGGTTCCATCCCTCTGGTCAGCGTGACTCAGAATCCCGTGCAGGCGATACGCGATTGGGAGGTTAACGAAACTCGCAGCTATAGCGGCTTGACCAGCAATGATGCTGCCCAGATTCCTGCGACCATTGCCGCCGTAGGAGCCGAAACGGGCAATGCACTCACTCTGCGCCTGGCCTCCCTGTCGTGGACGGTGGACGCCACGGCTTCCAATGGACTGCCTGCCAGCTATACTGCCACGGCCATTTATCGCGGCGCTGATCATGGTGCGGTGCTTGACCATTACGACGTTACGGCGCTCTACGAGGGAACCGTTCAAGCTACCGAGCCGGTGACCACCTATCAGGCAACGCTTTCCTATATTGGCCCCGATCCAGATGCCAAGAGTCTGGCACCCGAGGCCCCGCAAGACTCAAATGCAGGCCTTTTGGCAGCCGCCGCCGCTGTTGCCGCTGCCGCTGCGGCGGCTGGAGGCATCTTCTTCTGGTATCGCAGCCGCGATGTACGTGTGTGCCGTGTGCAGGGCGGTACCTTGAAGGTGGTGGCCAAGGTGGCTTCCAAGCGTGCCAAAGACGGAGCATTGCTGGTTGAACTTCCGGCCAGCCTGTATGTTATGCCTGGTGAAATGGCGCTATTGTTGGCTCCCCACAAGGCTAACGGCGCGCCGATGGTCATTAGCCATTGCGGCATGCCCATCGCAAATGCCATCGCAACGGAAAGGGTCCTGTTCTAGCCGGTTTTTCTTAAAACTGACAAAAAATCAAGTTCGTAGACATTTCAGTCCCCGTTTTTACCCGAAAGCGGCAAAAACGGGGACTTTTTGCGTGGTTTTGGGGCTGATTAGCCTCTTGAGGGGTGGTTTTTCCGCCTCAAAATACACTGAATCGCAATTTTTGTCAGAATTGGCCTAAACATTGCGGTTTTTGCCTATAGACACTGCTTTGCATAGGGTAACGAGTTTGCGTTCTTACGCTGTAAGCTGGGAAAACTGTTCATTTTGCCATCAATAATCGTTATATTTTGCAATTTCATGATGTGCTGGTTTGTCGTGAATCGTGTTTTGTGTTTTTGCGGAGCGTGAAGGTGTTCGCAGAAATGAACAAGGGATCCAGGTGTAATTCCTGGACGGCACCTTGCGCGTTGTAATTACTCCGAGCACCTGGGCCATTGCGATATCTTCGATGGCACCGCCAATGTGGCATTCAAACTGGCAGACGACACCTGGGTTGACACCACCGTTACCCTGGATAAGCTTGCAGGCACTCTGACCATTGAGGGCGGTCTGCCCCCCCAAGCCGCTGGTGGCAGATGGCGTATACACCATTGACGCCTCGGTGGTGAAGGTTGCAGATGGCACTGCGTACAAGAGGTTCGTGACTGGCGACAAGCTGGTAAAGTACGAAAACAACCAGGCCACCCTGTACCTAAAGGTTACGGGAAGCACCAAGCCCGAAGCAAACTACGTGGGCATGTTCTTTGGCAGCAATGGTCAGCAGACCATGGATGAAACCATCGTTGGCACCAAGTTTGCCGATGCCTCTGTATAAGCTGGCTCTTCCTTTGACCGACGAAATGTTTGGCGCATCTACCAACGTGGTGTTGCTCAACAAAGACCTGTAGAAGTACTACACCTCTGCGCAGCTGGCACTGAAGGTAGGCGAACTGGGCGAGGCCCAGACGGGCGTAAGCGCTCCAACCACCGCAACGTCCGGCAGCACCGTGACGGTTGACGTGATCGTGATCACCGGCCAGCCTTTGGGCTGTGGCCAGTTCGAACTTTCCTATGATGACTCCCTGCTGAGCCTGGTCTCCCTTGAGAAGGGCGCTGGCCTGGAGTTTACCGGCACTCCCGCAGGTAGCTTCTTTGCAGCTCCGGAAACCGGCCTGGTCACCTTCTTTGGCAATCCAGCGCTTTATTTTGACCGGTTCTTTCAGGTAACCCGTTCACAACAGATTTATCGATCGGGGCGGGGGATATTCCTTTGCCCCGATTTTTCCATGGGGTGGCTTGGGGTAACGAATCAATAGGGGGCGACGCAAGATCATGCGATTGAGAGTTATACTTTAGAAGTTCATGGTGTGTAACTGTTCCATGAATCATGCACTTGTGCTTTTTTGGGTACGCCAACCAGGCCCAGAAGTGAACAAGGGAATCAGGTGAGAGTCCTGAACGGTACCCGCCGCTGTATGCGTGGAGCCGAACGCTTCGAAGGCGAAAGTCGGTCACTGGGGAAACCTGGGAAGGCTGAAGCGTTTGGTGCAGGCGAAAGCCCGAACGCGTGAGTCAGAAGACCTACAAGGACATGCCCTACACAGGCGAAAGCCTGTGCTATATTCGCACGGAAAAACGGGCCGTGGTGGAGCAATCCGCCACGGCCTTTCTTTTTGGCGTGAAGGAGTTCAGTGCGAATGGGGCGAAAAAGAAAGGATAAGGATGAAGAAGAAAGCTTTTAGGAAGGATAGCTTCGCGGCTAAATTCGCTGCTGCTGCCCTTTCGGTTACGCTGGCCTTTGGTATGACGCCCGCCATGGCCTTCGCGCAACCAACTGAAACGTCCGGCGATAGCGCCATGGCTGCGCTGGATGCCGTGGAGCTTCAAAGCGGTACTTACTCGCTGGATCTTTCGTTTAGCACGGGTATGATTAATGCCGCTGCAGGGGATAACGCCCCTCAATTGGTGGTTAACGGCGAAAACGCCTACGTGATTTTTACCGAAACTGCCGATAAAGACGCTAACTCTTATCCCAAGTATGATGGCGCATGGCTGGGCAAGCGCTCTGAGGCTCCCGCTCCCGATGCCGCAGCCGTTGTAAACGGCATTGCCGTATACGATGACAATGGCGCCGTGGACGGATTCACGTATGTGCTTCCTACCACCAAAGCTGCTGTTGAGGCGGCCTTGAATGACGCTGATCCCGTTGATTTTTATATCTGCGTTCGCTATTCCGATCGCTACATCAATAGCAAAGGCGAAAACGCCAACGCTGGCCAGTGGATGGGCAGCAAGGATAACTCCTTTACCATGAGCAACCTGGTTTGGACCAGCGCTTCCACTGAGCTGCCCAAGGCTCCTGAGGTTGTTGAGCAGGTTGTGGAATTTGAGACCTACGTTAACAACATTGGCATGATGAAAATTGTCTCCGCCGCCATGGTGACCAATGCTGATGGCATGTTCCTGCGCTTCGCCCTGAATGGCTCCGGCTATAAGAAGATGGCCTGGGGCATCTACGAGGAAGTTGTTGCCGCAGGTGACGGCTCTGCCGATCGCGGTAATGGTTCCTGGACCAATGGCTACACCAATGCCGATGGCAAGATTGAGTTCATGCTGCCCATGAAGGAGGATGTCGAAAGTATTCCCGTTGTTGCCATCTCCGAGAGCCATTACAACAAGTTTGTTGCAGGCACGGAGGCTCTGGGTCAGTGCATGTACCCCCGCCTGATTACGCTGGATATGGACAGCCTCACTATTACCGCCAGTGACTACGCTGCAACTCAGCCTCTGAGCGTGTCTGTTGAGGGCAAGGCTCCGGCCGTAACTGCTGTTTCTTTGGAAACCGTTGGCGGTCCCGCTTCCAACGCTTACGTTGAGAATGCCACCTTCACCACCGACGCTCAGGCTGCTTATCTTGGCACCGCTGAGGCTGCTGCTTCTGCGACCTCTGGCGTTGTTGAGGCCGCCGACGGCAAGCTGACCATCACTCTTACTGAAAACAATATGGGTGGCGGCTACGCTGTAAAGGGCGGCTGGGACGGTAAGGCCGCTGTGGCTTTCAAGCTGGCCGATGGCACTTGGGTTGATACCGCTGTTACCGTTAACAAGGTTGCTAAGACCTTGGCCATTGAAGGCGAGGCTCTGCCTGCTCAACCTGTGACCGCCACCGTGAGCTACACTGCTCAGGCCTGTGGCGCCTTCATGTG
>JAQXTF010000030.1 GCA_029219345.1 Eggerthellales bacterium | reverse complement strand
GTTATGGATTCATCAGGTTCGGCGGCCAAGAGTATGTCCTTCCTACTTTCTAGGAATTATTGTCAAAGATGAATATTCCTTTGTCAATACGATAAGAGAATAAAATATTCTCAAGTTAGAATAATTATCGATAAAAGGTACAGCGGAACACGTCCGCCGTACCAAAAGCATCCCATATTGCGCAGCCGGGCTATCCTACAGGGTAGCCGCCCCCATGCAATGCCACGTACTGAATCTCGAAGGCATCAACAGCATCAATGTAGCCATCGATGTTCGTGTCGCACCTGAGCACAGAGCTCTGAGCACCCGTGATTTCCGCCCAGGAATCGCTTCAGACCTTGATCGGCTTCCAGATCTTCTTTATGCAGGTAGAAGTCGCGACCGGGCACCAAGGCGCAGTACTGGCCCAGAAACCGGCCGAAGTCGCCCTGGCAGTTTCCACAGGCTTGTAGGCCGATTGCGGGTCCGGCGCGTCCTGCGCCTTTTGGATATAAGGCTCTACGTCGTAGCCATAAGGGAACTTCGGGTCGGTCACAGGGCAGGCCCCTACTTCATCACAATGCTCAGATTTTCGTTTTCCAGCGCGGCGCGGGCCATGATGGAGCAGGCCTTGTCGAACCAAGGCTCATCGGTGGAGCCGTCCCGGTCGATGATGATGCGAGTGGGCTGGGAAATGTCGGTGAGGCAATCGCTCAGGGCCGAGAAGTTGCCCCCGTAGTACGCGGGGAATTCCAGCTGCTTCTGGAGGAAAGCATGCATCTGCTCCGGCGTGATGAAGTCGTGCTCGCAGAAAGTGATGGTTCTCATGGTGCCTCCTAGTACAGCTGGGTGAAAGACTTGTAGTGGTCACCCGTGTAGTAAATCAGGCCATCGCTGGAAAAGCAGATGCGCTTGGCGCCGCGGTTGCCGCCCTGGTAATCGATGTCACACTCTTTCCACGTGCGTCCGTCCTTTTCGGGCAGCAGGCCGTCATCGTTGTAGAAGGGGCCGCCGCCAATGCTTTTACCAGGCAAAACATCCCACAGGTTGCCTTTTTCGGCCACCCAGCCGGCCTTGGTTGCCTTGGTTTTGGAAATGTAGTTGCCCGGCAGCTTGCCGTAGGTGTGAATGTAGAGAGCCACATGGTCTTTGTCGGTGTAAGACCCATCCTGGGTGACGGTTATTTTGCTGCCAGCGCTCGTTGATGCCGAGGCCGAGGCCGAAGCCGAAGCAGACGCCGAGGCTGAAGCGCTCGAGGATGCGGCCGATGACGTGCAACCGCCCAGCACGCACACTGCCAAAACGGCAGTCAGAACAAAGGCGAAGACTTTTCGCGCAAAGGCCATGGCGGCCTCCTTCCTTTGATTTCACCTCATTATACCAAGCACTTTTCCCGTCGCAGGTGCCCAAATTCCGCTTGCGCCTAGGCATAAGCGCCCAAATTCCGCTTGTGCCCAGGTTTTTTCAACGCATAAGCGCCTAAACGACACTTGTGCCTAGGCATAACCGCAGTTTGGGGCAAAGGGCGAAGGGGAAACCGCCGCCGCAACAAAATAGGGGCCGCCGCAGCGACCCCTTCCCCTAAGCTATGAAGCCCGCAAGCTACTCGGACTTTTTCTTGCCGTGAGCCTTGGCGCAAGAGGCAACCGCGCCCGACATAGCAATCAGCGCGATGGCGTTAGGCAAAACCATGAGCTGGTTGAACATGTCCTGCAGCTCCCATACCAGGTCGTTGGAAAGCACAGAGCCCAAAAACACGAAGAGGACAGCCAGCACGCTAAACACCGGCAGGGCCTTCTTACCAAACAGGTAGATGAAGTTGATCTTGGCAAACAGGTTCCAAGAAAGAATGGTGCTGAAAGCGAAGAACAGCAGGCAGATGGCCACGAAGATGTTGCCAAAACCCGAACCGAACAGGGTACCGAAGGCGAACTGAGCCATGCTGGTCTTGTCGATACCAGCTGCGGCAATCATGCTGTAAGCATCGTAGTTGATCTGGCCGTCCTGAACGTACACGGCGGAAATGACAACCAAAGCAGTCATGGTAACAACGATGATGGTGTCAACGAACACGCCCACGAAGGCAACAACGCCCTGCTCATGGGGGTCCTTCACGTTGGCCAGAGCGTGAGCATGAGGGGTAGAACCCATGCCAGCCTCGTTGGAGAACAGGCCGCGCTTTGCGCCCTGGGTCAGAGCAGCGATGATGCCGCCCACAGCGCCGCCGAAGTAGGCCTCGGGGTTAAAAGCACAAGCGAAAATCAGCTGGAAGGTTGCAGGGATGGCCTCGATGCGGCTGCACAGAACAACCAAGCCGCCTACCAGGTAAATGATGGCCATAATGGGCACCAGCTTTTCGGTGACGGAAGCAATGCGGCTCACACCGCCCACAAACACGATTGCAGCCAGAGCAGCAACCGCAATACCAATGATCCAAGGAGCAACGCCCAATGCGGTGGACATGGTGGAAGCAATGGAGTTGGACTGCACCATGCAACCCATGAAGCCCAGGGACAAGATGATGGCCACGGCAAAGAAGCCCGCCAGGAACTTACCAAAGCCGCCCTTGAAAGCCGCCTTGATGTAGTAAACGGGGCCGCCGTGAACTTCGCCATCAGCGTCAACCACCTTGGTCATCTGGGCCAATACGGCTTCGGCGTAATTAGTGGCCATACCCAGCAGGGCAATGATCCACATCCAAAAAATAGCACCGGGGCCGCCAGCGATAATGGCGCCGCACGCGCCAACGATGTTGCCCGTGCCCACCTGAGCAGCAACGGCGGTAGCCAGAGCCTGGAAAGAGCTCATGCCGCTTTCCTGCTTGCCGCCGCGCAGGGAGAAGCCGCCAAACATGCGCTTCCAACCCTCGCCAAAGCAGCGGAACTGAATGCCGCGAGTGCGAATGGTGAAGAACAGGCCGGTGCCCACTAGCAGAATTAACAATACGTAGTTGGAAAGGTAGCCATTAATGGTAGAGACCACATTCAGAGCAGCTGCTTCCACGTTTCCTCCTTTACTGACCTTCTCTGGAGGAAACGCGCAGCTTATAGGCTGGACGTAACCACTTCCCTGTCTTTTGGCCTGAGAGATTCAGCGGGCAGCCCGCCTTGCACCTTCGGCACTCGTTAAACGAGATTCTCCAGAGATTCCTCAGCTTTCTGTTTTTGCATCGGGCAAATCCAAAAAGCGTCAACGGATTTGTGTGTACTTTGTGAAGCGAAATGATAGCAACATTACAAGCCGCGCGCAAGAGGGGCTTGAAAAAAGAGGGGCCAGCGGTTTTGCGGAAAAAGGGAAGCGCACTCCTATTTCAGCTTCACCTGGGTTAGCGCAATGCCCAGCAAAATGATGACCATGCCTGCGATGCGGATGATGCCCATGGGCTCCCCCAGCAGCAGGTAGGCAATGAGAAAAGAGGACGGCAGCTCTGATGAGGCCAGAATGTTGCATGCGCCACCAGAGATGTGGCGAGACCCAAAGCCAATAAGCGGCACAGGAAGAAACAGGGCGAAAAAGCCCATGACCAGGGCATACGGACCAATCACTCCAAGGTCGACAGCCCCAAACAGCCAGGTGGGGCACACGAAAATGGCCACCAGGCAAGAGCCCATGCAGGTGATCAGGCCACGCTGCATCATGGGCACGTCTACTCCAGCGCGAGGCGAAATGAGCAGAAACACCGAATATCCCAGCGCCGCGCCCAAGCCCGTCAGCAGGCCCGGCAGATTCAGGGTAAGGGTGCCGTCCAGCACGCCGCTGGCGCCCACGGTGCCCACCAGCACGATAATCGCAGCCAGCGCCTCCATAGCCACGGGAGGCTTTTTCGCCATAAAGGCCTGAATGGCAATGCCCATCCACACGTACTGGAACAGCAGGGTGACGCCCATAGACGCAGAAACGTTAGTCAGGCAGAAGTTATAGGAAAGGTTGGTGAGGCCCGTGCTAGCGCCCAAGGCCAGCATGCGCACCCAATCGCGGGCATCTACGTGCTTCCAGCGCCCGCCGCGCAGCAGGCTCACCCCAAAAGCAACGGCAAACAGAACCAGCCCGCCATAGCTCTGAGCAGGCATGATTTGCGTCCACGCGAAGCCTTTGGAGCCCACAATCTTGATGAGGGGCGCCATGAAGCCATAGCTCGCGCCGCCCAGGAACACCGCGAGGGCGCCCCACAGGGCCAACTGGTCCTTCCCCTTTGTCTGTAGTTTTTCCGCCAACTTGCGGCATCCTTTCTGCCAGATCCCACCTGCACGCGCCATTATAACGGTGCCAGTCTCGTTGAAGAAGATGATTTGGCACAGGGAAATCAGGACACTGGCTGGAGGAGTTAGGCATCTCCAACCCCCGCGAAGTGCAGTATGTGTTTGACCGCGGCGGCGAAATTGAGATTGTGTCCCACGGCCGCCACGTGGCCATTTCCATTGGCACGCCCTTCTACGGCGTTTCCAACGACTCTATTGCCTGCATTCCCATTACGTGCATCAAAAAGCGCATGAATCAGTACTGGGTGAAGCCCCAAAGCTACCAGCTCACCGCCACCGAGGAGCAATTCCTGCACTATTTGGAGGAAGAGCTGCGGTCGTAGGCCCCTTCCCAAAACCCAAACGACGGTTGTGCCTAGGCATAAGTGAACTTTGGGCGGTTGTGCGTAGGGGAAACCTGGGCACAACCGCATTTTGGGTGCTTGTGCCTAGGCATAAGCGGAAGTTGAGAACCCGAACACAAAAAGGCCCAGCATCTGCTGGGCCTTTTGCAATGTGCGATACCTAATTCGAAGACTAGATGAAGTATCCTTTCCTGCTTTGTTCTGTGAGATCGGGCGAAGCAGTTCGCCCGGCGCGAAAGCGAATACGCCTAGGCGCGATGAGCTTTCGCGAGCGAAGCGTCTAGGGCGAAATGTTCGCCCTAGCTCGCTAGACAAAGTAGGAAACGCCGCCTTCGATCAAAGGCTGGAAGTTGTTGCCGGGGATGTTCTTGTACAGGCCCGCACCGGAACGCTCGGTATGGCCCATCTTGCCCAGAACACGACCATCGGGGCTGGTGATGCCCTCGATTGCCAGCACGGAAGCGTTGGGGTTCACATTCCAGTCCATGGAGGGAACGCCAGCCTCATCTACGTACTGGGTGGCAATCTGGCCGTTGGCCTTCAGCTGCTCCAGCAGCTCGGGGCTTACCACGAAGCGGCCTTCGCCGTGGCTGATAGCGATGTTGTGGATGTCGCCCACTTCGCACTTGGACAGCCAGGGGCTTAAGGAAGAGGCCACGCGGGTGCGCACCAGACGGCTCTGGTGGCGGCCAATCTCGTTGAAGGTCAGCGTGGGGCAGGTATCGTCCATGGGGCGAATGTCGCCGTAGGGAACCAGGCCCAGCTTCACCAATGCCTGGAAGCCGTTGCAGATGCCCAGCATGAGGCCGTCGCGGTTCTGCAGCAGGTCGCGCACGGCTTCGGTGACCTCAGGTGCGCGGAAGAAGGCGGTGATGAACTTGGCGGAGCCATCGGGCTCGTCGCCGCCGGAGAAGCCGCCGGGCAGCATGATGATCTGGGATTCCTTGATAAGTTCAACCAAACGGCGGGTGCTGTCGGCAACAGCAGCGGGGGTCAGGTTGTTGATGACGAAGGTGCTTGCCTTGGCACCGGCGCGCTCGAAGGCGCGGGCGGTGTCGTATTCGCAGTTGGTGCCGGGGAACACGGGAATAACCACGCGAGGCTGGCCAATCTTCTCGGGAAGGATCAGCGGCGATGCAGCGGTGTAGCTGATGGTTTCCACGGCCTCGCCCTTCTTGCGATAGGGATAGACGGGCTCCATCTTGCCTTCCCAAGCCTCCTGCAGCTTGCCCAGGCAAATGGCCTGATCGCCGGCAACCAAAGCGTAACGCTCGTTGGTGGTGCCCAGCTCAACAACGCGCAAGTTGTCGGTGGCCACGGGCACGGCACCGTTTTCGGCAACTTCCACGATGAAGGAGCCGTAAGCTGGAACAAACAGCTGGTCAGTGTTGAATTCGGCATCCAGTTCAATGCCCAGACGGTTGCCTACGCACATCTTGAACAGGGCCTCAGCCAGGCAGCCATAGCCCGCGGTGGAAGCGGCGGCGGCATCGCCGGCGGCGGTCATGACCTCAACGGCGTCCAGGGCCTCCAGCAGGCCTTCCTTGGTGGGAGTGATGCCGTCTTCGCCGTAAGCGGGAGCCAGCAGCACCACGCGGCTGCCAGCAGCCTTGAACTCGGGGGAAATGATGCGATCAACCTTGCCGCAAGCGGTGGCGAAGGAGATCAGCGTGGGGGGAACATCCAGGTCTTCGAAGCTGCCGGACATGGAGTCCTTGCCGCCGATGGAGCCAACGCCCAGGTCAATTTGGGCCATAAGAGAGCCCAGCAAAGCGGCAGTGGGCTTACCCCAACGGGTGGCGTCATCGCGCAGGCTGCCGAAGTATTCCTGGAAGGTGAAGTAGGAATCTTCGCGAGCAAAGCCCGAAGCAATCAGCTTGGAGATGGATTCCACAACGGCCATGTAAGCGCCGGTGTACTGGTTCTTCTCAGACAGATAGGGGTTATAGCCCCAGCTCATGCCGGAGCAGGTGGTGGTTTCGCCGTCGACGGGCAGCTTGGCAACCATGGCCTGGTTGGGGGTCAGCTGGGTCTTGCCGCCAAAGGGCATGAGCACGGTGGCAGCGCCGATGGTGCTGTCGAAGCGCTCGGACAGGCCCTTGTTGGAGGCCACGTTGATGTCGGTGAGCACGCTCAGCATGCGCTCTTCCAGGCTCTCGCCCGCCCATTCGGGGGCGAAGGCGCCGCCTTCCAGCACGTGCACGTCCATCTGCTTGGGAGCGCCGTTGCTGTTCAGGAACTCGCGGGAAAGGTCAACGATAATGTCGCCGTTCCACATCATGCGCACGCGGGGCTCTTCGGTGACCACGGCGATGGGGGTTGCCTCCAGGTTTTCCTCGTGGGCCAGAGCGATGAAGGCGCCTACATCCTCATGGGACAGGGCAACAGCCATGCGCTCCTGGCTTTCGGAGATGGCCAGCTCGGTGCCGTCCAGGCCGTCGTACTTCTTGGTCACACGGTTCAGGTCAATCATCAGGCCGTCAGCCAACTCGCCCACGGCAACGGAAACGCCGCCGGCGCCGAAGTCGTTGCAGCGCTTGATCATCTCGCAGGCATCCTTGCGGCGGAACAGGCGCTGAATCTTGCGCTCAACAGGGGCGTTGCCCTTCTGCACCTCAGCACCGCAGGTCTCAATGGAGCTCACATCGTGGGCCTTGGAGGAGCCGGTGGCACCACCGATGCCGTCACGGCCGGTGCGGCCGCCCAGCAGCACGATGACGTCGCTGGGAGCGGGGGTCTCGCGGCGCACGTGGTCGGCGGGCGTTGCGCCCACAACGGCGCCCACTTCCATGTGCTTAGCGGCATAGCCCGGGTGATAGATCTCGCTGACCTGGCCCGTTGCCAGACCAATCTGGTTGCCGTAGCTGGAATAACCAGCAGCAGCGGTGGTAGCCAGCTTGCGCTGAGGCAGCTTGCCGGGGATGGTCTCACTCACGGGAACCAGCGGGTCGGCGCAGCCGGTCAGGCGCATGGCCTGGTATACGTAGCTGCGGCCGGAAAGGGGGTCGCGGATAGCGCCGCCCACGCAGGTGGCAGCGCCGCCAAAGGGTTCAATCTCGGTGGGATGGTTGTGGGTTTCGTTCTTGAACAGGTACAGCCAATCCTGCTCTTCGCCGTTCACATCGCACTTGATCTTCACGGTGCAGGCGTTGATTTCCTCAGACTCATCCAGGTTCTTCAAAATGCCCTTGGACTTCAGGTACTTGGCGCCAATGGTGCCCATGTCCATGAGGCACACGGGCTTTTCGTCGCGGCCCAGCTCATGGCGCATGGCAAGGTACTTCTCAAAGGCGGCGGCAACGGCGGCGTCGTCGATGACGGGGTTGGTAAGCTCGGTGCCAAAGGTGGTGTGGCGGCAGTGGTCAGACCAGTAGGTGTCAACCACCTTGATTTCAGTGATAGTGGGGTTGCGCTTTTCCACTTCCTGGAAATGCTTCTGGAAGAAGATGATGTCAGCCAGGTCCATTGCCAGGCCGCGGTCCTTGATGAAGGCGGCCAGACCGGCTTCGTCCAGCTCGGTGAAGCCTTCCACAACCTCAACGGGAGCGGGCTCTTCAAAGGCCATGGTCAGGGTTTCGGGAACCTCCAGCTTGGCCTCGCGGCATTCCACGGGGTTGATGACGTAGCGCTTCACGGCCTCAACGTCGGCCTCGGAAAGGGTGCCTTCCAGCACATACACCTTGGCGTTGCGGATCAGCGGGCGCTCGCCCTGGCTGATCAGCTGGATGCATTCGCTGGCGCTGTCGGCGCGCTGGTCGAACTGGCCAGGCAGGGCCTCAACGGCGAACAGGACGCCATTGGTCTGAGGAAGTTCGTAGGAAACGTCATCAGACTGGGGCTCGCTGAACACGGTGGGCACGCACTGAGCGAACAGCTCATCGGACATGCCTTCTGCATCGTAGCGGTTAATAATGCGGGCAGCCGTCAGACCGGCAATACCCAAGATGTCACGGAGTTCGCTAGCTAGATGCTGGGACTCAACATCAAAGCCAGGCTTCTTCTCAACGTAAACGCGCTGGACCATGAAATCCACCCTTCAAAAGTGCTCGTACATAGTTAGTTAAATGATACCGCACATAAGGCGGCAGCGCAGGTTTAAGAAGGGAAAAATCGGTACAGCCCGTCAATGGCAAACAAAAACACCCAATCCCTAAAGCCAGGCAATCACCTGGGTGCGGATGATGCTGTCTATATGGCGCATGTCCAGCTCATTGCCGCGAGCATACACGTAAATGATGTTCTTCCAAGGCACAATGTCGGCCGCCTGATACATGGCCACCTTGCGCTTATGATTTTCCACGTATCGCTTGTCATCCATCATGCCGCAAAACTCCAAATAAAACTCGCTGCCATCAGCGCCTTCGAAGGTGAAATCTGGATGCAAAGTCACGCCATCAAGCACCACTTCCTGCTCATAGCGGAAGGGAATGCCATACTCATACAGCTTTTCGGCAATCATGACTTCGGCTTTCGAGCGCATGCGCTGGCCGCGAGATGTAATGATCGTGCGCCCCTCAGGCAGATAATCGCTAGCCGCATACGGCTGTCGTCCCCAAGCCCAATGGGCTTTGATGCGCTGCTCTTTTTCCATGTCAAGCGAGAGATTGACCAGGTCAACAGAGGGGTTAAAAAAGCAATGCTCCGGCACATTGCCATAAGCCGACGAGAGCGACTCGATGATTTCTTGCGGCTGGCAAGGCTCATACTTATCGATAGTTTTTTGCAAAAGGGCGATATTGCGATCAAGGGCGGGAATCACTTTCCGCAGAAACTCTTTACGAGCCAGCGCCTCCACCAAACGCGGCTGTTTGGTGATGCCCTTTCGCACGCGTTTGCCCTGCTCCACCTTTTCCACATAGAAGGCATAATGGTCTTTGTACTTCTTCGCGGAAACAAGGCGGCCCTCAGGGGCAATCTCCAGCTCCCCTTCGTACGCAAGGCGCGCTTGCTTCATGCGATCGACCATTTCCTGCAATTGACCAAGAATCATCTGCGCCCTCTTCCCAAAAGGTAACAAAATTTGAAAGAAATCGCTAATTATTGCCTTTTTGAAAAACAGGTACAGCGATTTGCTCTCCTTTTTATAATATTTCGGTAATACATTTTTATATTGTTACCTTTTTGTAGAAATACAAAGGGGAAGCAGGCGGCGCTAGCTTAAAAATGGTAATAATTACGACATTTTGCAGATTTTCGTTACCTTTTGCGGAAAAGGCCGGACAAAGATTCCCAGGCTGCCAAAGCTCGCCCTGTGTGATATGGTGGTTCTATGAACGAGACCTGCACATTCACTCTACCCTACACGCCGCCCTATCAGTGGGAGCGCATGCTGGACTTTCTGACCCTGCGCGCCATCCCCGGCGTGGAAGCGGTGCGCGATGGCGCCTACTGGCGTACCGTGCGGGCACTAACCCCCGATGGCCAGCAGCTGTCAGGCTGGGTTTGCGTGAGAAATTGCCCTGATAAATTCCAAATAGAAGTGGAATACTGCGCGGAATTGACCCCTGCGCAGGAACATCTGCGCACACGGCTGGCGCGCCTGTTCGACGCGTCGCGCGACCCTGCCGCCGTGGGCACCGCGCTGGAAAGCATGAACCAGCTGCATCCCGGCTCCTTCGTGGCGGGCACCCGCATTCCAGGCTGTTACGACGGCTTCGAAATGGTATGCCGCGCCGTACTGGGGCAGCAGGTTTCCGTAAAAAGCGCCAGCACCCTGGCGGGACGTATGGCCGCCACCTTCGGCACGCCACTGGCCACGGGCATCCAGGGGCTCACCTGCCTCTTCCCCACGCCGGCAGACATCCGCGCCCTGGCGGTGGACGCCCCCATCGAAAACGCCCTGGGGCCGCTGGGTATCATCCGCACCCGCAGCCGCACCATGCTGGCCCTGGCCCAGCTGCTGGAAGAGCGCCCCGACGCCATTGAACCCTGCGTGGAAGGCAGCGCAACCCCCGAGGAAAAGATTGCCGCCCTGGTGGCGCTGCCGGGCATAGGAGATTGGACCGGCCACTACATTGCCATGCGTGCCATGGGTTGGAGCGACGCCTTCCCCGCCACTGACCTGGGCGTCATCAAATTCTTGGGCACCAAGAAGCCCAAGGAGCTTATTGCTGCCGCCGAAACATGGCGCCCCTGGCGCAGCTACGCCGTGCTGAACATGTGGTGCTTTGAACAGGCCCAGGCAGAAAAAGAGGCGGCCGCCAAAGCAGCCGCCCCCAAGAAGCGCGGGAAGAAGAACGCCACCTAGAACTGGCGCTGCTGGTAGAAGCGCACCGCCAACACGCCGCCAATGGCGAGTATGATTGCGCCTGCTACCAGGAAAAACGCGCATACGCCCAGAAGCGGCATCCCGTCTAGGAATGCGCCCAGGCCGCCGAACACGGCGCCGTCAGGACCGCCGGTGAGCACGAACACCAGCAGGAAAATCATCACGAACACCAGGGGCAAAATGCGCGTTGCCTTGGTCATGCCGTATTTGGCCAGGATGGGAGCGAAAACGCCCAGCAAAGCCAGGCCCGCGCCCAAAGACCCGAAGGCCACTACGGTCAGGTCTTCCGCGCTGAGCACAATATCGCCCGCCGACAGGAAGAACACGTCGGTCAGCATGGGGGCAATCAGACCCGCCGCCACGGCAATCACCAAGCCCAGCGCCAGATAGGCTATGGCCAGCAGCACCACGAACACTATGCGGCCCGTGATAATTTGCTTGCGGCTCACCGGCAGGGTGTTGCGATAGGCCTCCCAGCCATTGCGCTCGTCCAGCGCCACCAGGGAAATATACTGGCCAATGGTAACCATGAACATGACCATGGCGGGGATGATATTCACGTTTCCGCAGGCCAGGCCAATAATCAAGCCGCAAATGACGCCTACCATCACCGCCTGCCCCAAAGACTTCTTCACCATAAGGAAGTCTGCCATCATTGCCACTTTCATCGCAGCTCTCCCTTCAAATACAGCGACAGATACTCGTCGATACCCACACGGTCCACGGCGATTTCCGGGAAGGCTTCGGCAAACTGGAAGCGGTCGGGTATCAGCACGTCAGAGGAGTAGTTGCCGCGATGAATGCGCAGCTCGCCGGCTTCGTAGGCGTGGCTGTCTAGCAGCGCGTCCAACTGGGCGGCGCGGCAGTGGGCCACACCCGCCAGATCGCAAATCTCATCCACTGGGCGGTTGAACACTATGCGGCCATCATCAATGCAAACCACCTGGTCAGCGGCGCGTTCCAGGTCGCTGGTAATGTGACTGCTCATCAAGATGCCGCAGCCATCTTCCGCCACCGTTTTGCGCAGCACGTCCACCATTTCCTCGCGAGCTAGAGGGTCAAGGCCCGCCGTTGCCTCGTCCAAAACGAGCAAGCGCGCGCCGTGGCACAGGGCCACCGCCAGGGAGAGCTTCATGCCCATACCGCGGGAGAGCTCTTGGATTTTCTTGCTGCCCGCCAGACCGAATTCCTTGCACAGCTGGGCAAAGCGTTTCGCATCCCAAGCGTCATAGGCCATCTGGCATACCTTGCCCACCCAGGCCACCTCGTACTCCAGGGGCCAGGCGCAGGTGTCAGGCACGAAGCCCACCTGCTTGCGCAGTTCCGCAAAGCGGTCGCCACCCACGTAATTGGGGCCGCAGGGCGCCACCTCTTCGCCGAAAAGCCTGATAGAACCCGCATCGGGACGAATGATTCCCAGCACGGCCTTAAGCGTGGTGGTCTTGCCGGCCCCGTTTGCTCCCACGAAGCCCACGATGGTTTCCGGGGCAACAACCAGGTTCAACCCCTTAAGGGCGAATCCCTCGTAGGCTTTTTCCAGGCCTTCTATTTCTAGCAACATGTTCTCAGACATGATTGGTTCCTTTGTTCAAAAGCGGCTACTCTTGAGCCAGCACGTCCAGCATTTCGTGGAGTTCATCTGCGGAAACGCCCGCAACGCAAGCTTCATCCAGCGCTCGCTGCAGCAAGCCCTCAATGGAGCGCAGGCGCTCTTCGCGCAGGGTTTCAGCGTTACCTCCGGCCACGAAGCTGCCCTTGCCCTGAACGGTCTGGATAAAGCCGCCCGCCTCAAGATCAGCGTAAGCGCGCTTGGTGGTAATTACGCTTACCCCCAGGTCATTGGCAAGAGCGCGAATAGAAGGCAGCTGATCGCCCTCCCGCAAAGTCCCGCTCATGATGCTAGCCTTCACCTGTGCGGTAATCTGCTCGTAAATGGGCTTGTTGCCGCTGTTGGAAATGATGATGTCCACGGTTTTCCTTTGCCTCTTTCTACGCAAGGCAAGGTTGACGTCGGGCCTTCCCTAGCGCATACCTGCGGCGTCCCACAGGCAGTGTATATATCCACTATGCACACTATATACACATCTATACACACTGTCAACCAAAAAGTTTTGCGCTAAAATGCTTCACTGTAGAAACACTCGCCAGAAAGGAACTCTTTTGACCTCCCAGACCATCAGCACCGCTTGGTATCAGACGCCTTTCATAGGCCGCGTCATGCTGGCCGCCACCGATGAGGGCATTGTTGGCCTATGGATGGAGGGCCAGAAGTATTTCGGGGCCAGCATGCCTGCGGGAACGGTGGAAGAAAATCCCAACCACCCCGTGATCGTTCAGGGTTTTGCCTGGTTGGATCAGTATTTTGCTGGCCAGCAGCCTGCTATTTCCCAGTTGCCTTTGGCACCCCAGGGCAGCGAATTCCGCCAGATTATCTGGCAGCTGCTCACCGAGATTCCCTACGGCCAAACCAGCACCTACGGCCAGCTGGCCGAAGAGGCGGCGCGCCGCATGGGCAAGGAGCACATGGCATCTCTGGCCGTGGGCGGCGCCGTGGGTCACAACCCCATTTCCATCATCGTGCCCTGCCACCGCGTGGTGGGCGCCAACGGCAGCCTCACCGGTTACGCCGGCGGCCTGGACAAAAAGATTGCCCTGTTGGAACACGAGGGCGTGGACATGGGCGGCATTTTCCGCCCCACGCGTGGAACGGCGCTGTAATGGGCGATTTTTCCAACCGCGTGTTTCGCGTCATCGCGCAAATTCCCCGCGGCAAGGTTGCCGGGTACGGCACCGTTGCCCGCCTCATGGGCAGCCCCCGCAGCGCCCGTTACGTGGGATACGCCCTGAAGCACGAGCCCGACCCCGCTTTGGGCCTGCCGCCCCTTCCCTATCACCGCGTCATTTTCAAGGACGGCCACCTGCCCGCCGACTACCTGTTCGGCGGTCCTGGGGTACAAAAGGAAATGCTGGAAGCAGAAGGGGTCATCTTCGCCGACAACGACCACGTAGACATGGCCGCTTGCGAATGGGATGGCCGCGATTTCGACCCCACGGCAGATTTGCCCACCGCACCTCCCGCCGATTTCGACTGGGCAGCTGAGCTGGGCGAATAAAATGAGACAAACAGCTCAGGGCAAAGTGTCTCATTGCGTTTTACAGATTTGCCTTTACGAATTCCAGCAGCTCGTCGTAGGTTTCCAGCGCGGGAACGTCGGGGTAGTCGGCCTTCAGCTTGTCGGTGGTGCGGAACAGGGCGCCGGCCTTGCTGGCCTGAATCATGCGCAGGTCGTTGTAGCTATCGCCAGAAGCGATGGTGTCGAAGTTCAGGGACTGCAGGGCCTTCACGGCCTTGTACTTCTGGTCGTCGGTGCGCAGCTTGTAGCCGGTGATTTCGCCAGTTTCGGAGTCAACCTCCAGCTGATGGCAGAAGATGGTGGGCCAGTTCAGCTTCTCCATAATGGGCTTGGCGAATTCCTCGAAGGTGTCGCTCAGGATGATGACCTGGGTCACTTTGCGCAGCTCATCCATGAATTCGCGAGCGCCCGGCAGAAGCTCCACCTTAGCGATGGTTGCCTGGATTTCCTTCAGGCCCAAGCCGTGCTCCTTCAAAATGGCCAAGCGGTATTGCATGAGCTTGTCGTAATCGGGTTCGTCACGGGTGGTTCTACGCAGCTCGGGAATACCCGATGCTTCAGCAAATTCGATCCAAATCTCCGGCGCCAGCACGCCTTCCAGGTCAAGGCAAACAATGTTCATTGAGGTATTCCTTTCATCTGCTTCCACCATCATTGTGCCCTATGTTTTCTTAAGCAGCGGGCGCCAATGCGCGAGCGGTCGGATATGGGGCGAAAAAAGACAGCAAACAACCGGGCAATTTACCAACGCGCGAAATGCTATTTCACGCGAAAGACCAGATACTCGTTAAGGGCGCCGGTGCGGCCATCGGCCAGGAAGCGGTCTTCCAGGGCAGCGAGGGGGGCCGCTGCCGCAACGAGAGCGTCAGCTTCCGCTTCCGTGAAATGATGGGCGTAACGGAAGTATTTCTGCTGGGTTTGCCAGCCCAGTAGGTAGTCGTTTTCATCCAACTCAAGAGAGACTCCCTGGCAAGCGAAGTGCTCCAAGGCGCGCACCGTGGACGCCTGGGCCTTTGCCGCCAAGCCGGGCTCATCCATGAAGCGCCACAGAGAAAGGGCCACCAAGCCGCTGGGCTTCGTAGCCGCGCACAGGGTCCGCAACAAGCGCTGACGCGCCTCCGCACCGGGCACATGGTGGAAAAAGCCAAAGCACACGGTTAGGTCGACTTCTTGTTTTCCCAGGTCAAAAGAGCCATCCAGCAACTCGGTCACAATGTCGCGCTGCTCCACTTCCCCACCCGCCAAGGGCGCGCAAGAATCAACGCCGCGATACGCCACCTGCACCTGGGGCATCTCCTGCTGCAGGAACTGCCGGAAGCGCCCGTTGCCGCAGGCCACATCCAAAACCTGCCAAATGATGGGGTAATTTGGCAGGTTTTTCAGCCGCTGCCAACCAGGCCAGGCCGATTGACGCGTGGCGGAAAACGATGCAGCTTGGGCGGCATAGAAGGCGGTGGTGGTGTCGTTGAGTATGTTTGCGGTCTCGCGGTTCATGGCATCCTGTACAATACGCGGTATGGAACGCATCATCTTGGACATAGCCGCCGCTCTCAAAAACGGCCAGGACTTTGGGCATCTGCAGCTCAACAAGCTGCTGCACGCCTACAACAAGCCCCTGGGCCAGAGCAACCAGTTCTACACCAAGAAGAAGCTGCTGCCATATTACCTGAAAACCAAGGCGGAAGACCCCGCGCGTTGGGAAAGCTGGGGCATAGACCCCGCCACCGAGCGCGTCCTGGTGCAGCTGCTGCAAATCAAGCCCCGCCGCACCAGCAGCGGCGTAGCCACCATCACGGTGATCACCAAGCCCTGGGGATGCTCCAGCAACTGCATCTATTGTCCCAACGACATCCGCATGCCCAAGAGCTACCTTTCCAATGAGCCCGCCTGCCAACGCGCCGAACGCAACTGGTTTGACCCGTATCTGCAGGTCACCGCTCGATTGCATGCGTTGCACGAAATGGGCCACGCCACCGACAAGGTGGAGCTCATCGTGCTGGGCGGCACCTGGACCGACTACCCCGAAAGCTACCAGCTGTGGTACATGACCCAGCTGTTCCGCGCCCTCAACCAAGGGGAAAGCGCCCCCGCCTACGCCGACCAGCTGAGCGCCCGTTACGTTGCTGCCGGCATTCCGCGAGAGGAAGAAGACCTGCAGGCAACGGCCGCCACAGCGCAGGCTTCCATCGACGAGGGGCACGCCACCTTCAACGAAGCCTGGAAGACCCTGTACGGCTCAGGCAGCCCTTGGCATAGCCTGGAAGCGTGGCAGGCAGGCACCTTCCAAGAGCTGCAAGAGCAGCAGAGAGTCAACGAAACCGCAGGTCATCGCTGTGTTGGCCTGGTCATCGAAACCCGACCCGACACCATTTCGCCCGCCGCCCTGACCCAGTTCCGCCGCTTTGGCTGCACCAAGATTCAAATGGGCATCCAAAGCCTTGACCCCGCGGTGCTATCCGCCAACAACCGCGTCACCAACCTGGAGCAAATCGCCCGCGCCTTTGCCCTCACCCGCCTGTGGGGCTTCAAGCTGCACACCCACTTCATGGTGAACCTCTATGGGTCAAGCCCCGCGCAAGATAAGGCCGATTTTTTGCAGTTCGTCACCGACCAGCGCTTCTTACCCGACGAAATCAAGGTGTATCCCTGCGTGCTCACCAAGGGCACCGTGCTGGAACGCCTCTTTGAACAGGGGAAATGGAACGCTTACAGCGAAGAAGACCTGCTGAGCATCCTGGTGCACGACATTTTGGCAACCCCGCCCTACTGCCGCATCTCCCGCATGATTCGCGACATCTCCAGCGACGATATCATCGCCGGCAACAAGAAAACCAATCTGCGCCAACTGGCCGAGCTGGCCACCCAGCGCACCGGCCAGCCCATCCAGGAGATGCGATACCGCGAGATCAAGGGCCAGACCACCAGCCTTGACGCCCTGCAGCTGGCAGAGGTGCCCTACGAAACCGCCGTATCCCACGAGGTGTTCCTGCAGTGGGTCACCCCCGAAAACCAGCTGGTAGGTTTCCTGCGCCTGTCGCTTCCCAAAGGTCAAGCGCTTGAAAGCCTTGGAGGCGATGCACCTGTTTCCGTAGGTCAAGCCATGATTCGCGAGGTGCACGTCTATGGCCGCGCCGCCCACATTGACGGCGAAAGCCAAAACGCCCAGCACTTGGGCCTGGGCAAGCAGCTCATCGCCCGCGCTTGCGACATTGCCGCTGCCGCCGGCTTCCGCGAGATCAACGTGATCAGCGCCATCGGCACCCGCGCCTACTACCGCGCTCTGGGATTTTCCGCCGGCGAAAACGGCCTCTATCAGGTCAAGCCGCTGTAGCGTTACAATACGCAAGAACAATACCAACCGAAAGGCATCCATGAGCAGCATTTTCGACATAATCTCGCTGGGCATGTCCCCCGACGCACGGGAAAACCAAATAGTGGCGTGCAACAGCTTTTCCAGCGAATACGGCCTGACCTTGACCAAAGAACAGGCTCATGACCTGGAGATTTCCCATAGGCAACTGCTGAGCGAATACAACCGCGTGGAATTTGGCACCCCAGGGACCATTCAGGTGATTGAGGGCTTCGCCTCTTCCCCCTACCTGCTGCAGGAGCAGTACGCCGACACCCTGGAGGAGCTGCAGGAGCAGTTCTACCAGCTGCGCAGCCAGGCCGGTGTGGACATTTTCGACGAGGAAATCATCGACGGCATGCGCCTGCTGTTTGACGGCGACGCCGGCGGCGCCACCGAGCTTTTGGCCGCCTGCACCCTGGAAATGGTTCTGGAGGCCTACGACACCCAGACCGGCAGCCTGGAAGAGCGCCAGCGCGAGGTGATTCCCGACATGACCCAGACCACCGAGGTGCCCACCTTCCTGGATGACGTAAGCCAAGTGAACCCCAAGGTCATCGAAGAGGGCCTGAAGGCGCTGGATGAGGCAGCCCAAGCGCCAGTGACCAGCCCCTGGGACCCCTCTGAGTGGGTGGACGACATTATGGCTCCCGGCTTTGACGGCGAAAGGTGGGAAGATGACTACAAATAGCATTACCCCTGTTCAGAGCAATGAATTAAATCAGCAAGACCAGGAAGAGATGCACGCCCGCGTGCAAGACGGCCTCATGCGCCTATTTGTGAAGCAGTGCCGCCTGTACACCTGCGGCGGCAGCTCCAGCATCACCCAGCTGGAAGCCGAAGAGCTGTTGGAATCCATCCGCTTCGTGCTGCGTATTGATAACCTGGATGACCCCGCCACCTTGGCTCGTCTGGCCAGCGATGACATGGACGTGCTGTTCCGCCAGGGGCTGGACGACCTAAACCGCCGCGTTGAGGAGACCATGGAGCTGTGGCACCAGGTATGCATCACCATGCCGCCCATCAAGAACATCGCCCTGCGCGACACCCTGGCCAGCATCGGCCAGTTCCGCAAGGTCTACGACACCTACTTTGCCGCTTTCGCCGTGCCCGTGAGCATCGACTACCCTCTGCACGACCCCGTGCCGGAAACCTTCAAGGGCGTAGATTACGTGCACGAATGGCTGAAGCGCTGCCTGGAAGAGGCTCAATACCTGGCGCAGTTTGACACCAAGGAATGCATCGCCATCCTGAAGCGCTCCTGCCCCGACTACAAGGGCCTGCTGATCAACCTGTATGAGCCAGTGCACCGCCACTTCGGCGACTAGGCCAGCAGGTCTTCAGCCAGCACTTTCACCACACGTGCATCCAGGGGCACACTTGCGCTTTCAAAGGTTGTAATCAGCGTTTTGCCTGGTAGATAGCCTGCGCTTTCATAGGCAGAAATCTTGCGGAGCGTTTGTGCGCAGTACTCGGGGTCATCCATCATGCCGAAATGCTCCCAAATCACCATTTCGCGCTGCGGCATCTTCAGCGCCATGAAATCGGGATGCACCTTGCCGAAACGGGGCAGATTCAGCTCCTGCTCATATCGATACGGAATGCCCAGGTCATAGAGAATGTTGGCAATGATGACTTCCGATTTTGATCGAACCGCCTCACCTCGAGACGTATGCAGCGCCTTCCCCTCTTCAGGCGGCTCCAGTCGCGTATACACTCCACCGCTCCAAATTCTGCAGTAGTCCTCATCGGACATCTCGTAAGGAAGCACCAGCTTCTTGCGTTCCTCTGTGAGGCCCTCGAACACCGCGTCCAGGCTATCACCGGACGCGTTATTAGCAACAAGCTTATCGATAAGCTTCTCATCTGCGGTAATGCTCTTTAGCAGCGCTTTGTCATACGCCTTTTGGGCCAGCGCCTGAGCCGTGAAATACTGATCTTTGTTCAAATACGTACCAGACGTGTCATGCTTCTCAGTCACGCGATAATACCTAGGCTTCCCATGCCCCGACGAAATGCGAAGGCTTCCTTCGGGCGCTTTAGCCAGTCGCTCCTGGGCTTCCTGAGCGTATTTTTTCAACCTCGCCTGCTCCTCTTTGAGCAATTTCAGCAATTCGCTATTCACAAGCAGCCCCATTCAGCTATATATACGTATTTACGATATTTAGCTGAAGATTGTAGATTAATTCCCGATCTATTTCAGCTAATTTCGAGTATTTCTTTAATTTAGCTGTATTTTTGGAAGAAAGACAGCAAGTGGAAGTGCAATTGAGACTCAAAAACGGGAATATCACTCGAAATATTCAGCTAATTTCCTCAATTTCTTTTATTTAGCTGAAACGCCCAGAATTACACTATTGAGCCAGCAGCTCCGCGGCATGGGCCAGAGAGGCAGCGGAAGTGTCACCGGAAAGCATACGGGCGATTTCTTCCACGCGAGCGGAGCCTTCCACGGCGGTAATGGTGGTCTCAGGAGATTCCTTGCCCTGCTTGGCCACCACGTAATGGGCCTGGGCGCGCACAGCCACCTGGGCCAGATGCGTGACCACGATTACCTGGTGAGTGGTGGCAAGGTCGGCCAGCACATCGGCCAACGCCACCGCGGTGGCGCCGCCCACGCCGGCGTCCACTTCGTCAAAAATCAGGGTCTCAGCAGCATCGCGCTGACCCAGCACCACCTTAAGCGCCAGCATGACGCGGCTCACTTCGCCGCCGCTGGCAATGCGAGCCAGGGGGCGCGCCGCCATATCGGCGCCAGGCTTGAACAGGAATTCCACTGAAGAGGGGCCCATCTTGGTCCAGGCCTTGCGGTCTTGGCGGGAAATCTCGCACACCAGCTGGGCGCCACCCATGCACAGGCGTGCCATCTGGGCCGTTACCGCTTTGGCAAAGCCAGGAGCCGCCTTCTTGCGAGCCTTGTCCAAACTGTCTGCCGTCGCTGCCAACTGGCGTTCCGCCTGCTCAACGGCCTTTTCCGCCGCCGCCAAACGCTCGGCGGAATCGTCCACCAAAGACACCAGTTCTGCCGCCTTATCACGAGCCGCCAGCACATCTTCCATAGTGGGGCCAAAAGATCGCAGCAGGCTCTGCATGGCGCTTACGCGCTCCTGCATACGAGCCAGCTCGACCTGGTCCAAATCAACAGAGTCACGATAATCGCGCACATCGGCCGCCACGTCTTCCGCCGCATAAACCGCCTCGCGCAGAGTTTTCGCACGATCGGCCAGCGCGGCATCGTAGCGAGAAGCCTGGTCAAGCAGATAAATTGCCGTGTTCAGCGCATCCAACGCGCTGCCCTCATCCCCCGAAAGAGCCTGGAAGGCACCTTCCGTGGCATTGATCAGGGCCTCAGCGTTTTCGGCCTTGGCCAGAGCATCCACCAGCTCTTCGTATTCGCCCAGCTGGGGCTTTACCTCATCAACGCGACGCAGCACGAAACGGGCCTCGTCCAGCTGCGCAGAAGAGGAAGAGGCAGCGGCCCGCACCTGCTCCAGAGCAGAAGCGGCGGCCGCGGCAGCCTCAAAAGCGGCAGCGTATTCCTCATAGGCCGGAGCGATTTGTTCCCTGGCCCAGGTATCCAGAAACGTCACATGAGATGCGGCCTTCAACAAGCGCTGATGCTCATGCTGGCCGCACAGGTCAACCACGGCTCCCACCTGGGCAGCCAGCTCACCCGCGCTGGCTATGCGGCCATCCAGGGTCACACGGGAGCGGCCATCGGCCCCTACGCGGCGAGTGACCACCAGGTCGCGCTCGCCCTCTTCCTCCTGCAGGAAGAAGCGGCCCGAAACGCTCAGGGAGTCTTCCCCATCGCGCACCATGCTCGCGCTGGCGCGCTCGCCCATGAGCAGCTTGCACGCAGAAAGCAGGGCCGTTTTGCCCGCGCCCGTCTCGCCCGTGAGCACCGAAAGACCGGCACAGGGGGTCAGGGTTGCACTGCGAATGAGCGCCAGGTTTTCTACGTGAATCTCGTCAATCATGAATGAGGGAGCCTTCCCAATGGTCGTATTTTGTCGCCTTCAGTATACCAGTCGTGTTACCATAGGTGGCCAGGAATAGACCCTAAAGGAGCAACTATGCGAGCATTGATTCAGCGCGTCAGCGAAGCCAGCGTAACCATTGATGACCAGGTGAAAAGCCAGATTGGCCGCGGTTTTCTCATTCTGCTGGGCGTAGGTCACGAAGACACCGAGGCTCAAGCCGATAAGCTGTGGAACAAGATTTCCAAGATGCGCATCTTCGACGATGAGGCCGGCAAAACCAACCTGAGCCTGGCCGACATCGCAGGCGACGTGCTGGTGGTTTCCCAGTTCACCCTGTACGCTAGCTGCAAGAAGGGCAACCGCCCCAGCTTCACCGATGCAGGCGCTCCCGATGAGGCCAACCGCCTGTACGAGTATTTCGTGAGCTTGGTACGCGCCACCGATGGCATCGCCAACGTAGGCACGGGCGAATTCGGCGCCGACATGCAGGTGGCCCTGGTGAACCACGGCCCCTTCACCATCTGGCTGGACACCGATACCCTCTAGGCTTCGGGCGCAACGTCTTCCTCCTCGGCAGCTGCTTCCTCTTCTTCCTCGGGGGTTTCCAGCAGGGTGCACCCCAGGAAGGCGTCGGGTTCCATGCCCGTCACGCTGTCAGGAACGGTGACACAGGCCAGCGCCTCGCAGCCGGCGAAGGTGCGCTCTTCGATGTAGCCAATGCCATCAGGCAGATCAATGCGCGCCAGCGATGTGCAATTCTCAAAGCACTTGCGACCGATCCAACCCACCGATTGGGGCAGGTCAATAGCCGGCAGTGCCGTGCAATCTGCGAAAACGCCGTCTTCCAGCATGTCCAACGTGCTGGGCAGCACCACTTCGCGAAGCCGCGAGCAGCCGTTGAAAGCATCTTTGCCAATAGTGCGTACGCCCTCGGAAACAACCACGCGCTCCAGCATGCGGCAGCCCTTGAAGGCGCCCTCGGGAATGTTCTCGATGCTGCCCGGCACCACCACTTCCGTCACAGCGTTGCAGCGCTGGAAAGCACGGGGGCCCAGCTCCTTCACGCTTTCCGACAGGTTGATTTCCAGCAGGTCGGTGCAGGCGTTGAAGGCGCCTTCGCCAATAACCTCCAGCGTTGAGGGGAAAGCCACCTCTTTTAGCTGCATGCTGGAATTGAAGGCGTACTGGTCAATGCGCGTAACACCTTCCGGGATGGCAACTTTTCGCATCATGAACTTGTTGGCAAAGGCGTAGCGGCCAATGCGCGTGACGCCTTCCGGGATGGCAACTTCTTCGTCGCCACCCTCGTAGTTGCTCAGGGTAATTTCGAATGCGCCCATAATCAGTTGCTCCGTTCAGCGGCGGAAAGACCCGCCAAAAGACCACTTGACCAGGCCCAATGTAAATTGTAGCCACCACAAGGACCATCCACGTCCAACATCTCACCAGCCATATACAAGCCCGGAACGCTCGCGCACTCCATGGTCTGCAAGCAAAAATCTTCCAAGGAAAAACCGCCGCGATGCACCTGGCATTGCTTCACGTCGCCGGAACCTTCCACGGCAAGGCGCAAGCGCTTGAGCACGCAAGACGCACGATGCATGTTGTGGGCGGTGGCGGGATCGGAGGGCTTCAGCTTCAGGCAGCTCAGCAGCGCCTCGGAAACCAGCGGGAGCACCAGACCGCGCATCACATCTTCGCAGGTGGCAGCCGTTCCACTCAAGGCCTGGAAGGCCGCAGCGCGCTGGTTCAGCAGCTCTTGCAGCTCCCCGCGGGAAAGGTCTGGCAGCAGATCAACCACCACTTCGTCGCCAGGCTGAGCCATGCGCGAAAGGTTGAAAACAGCAATGCCCGAAACGCCGTACTTGCGGAACAGCACCTCACCGCGCTCGATGGCAATCACTTGCTTGTCGCGCTCGAGCGATGCCGCGCAGCGCACGCGAATGTTGTCCAAGGCGCGAATGTCGCAGGTATCGGTTTTCAGGGGTCCCAGCACCGGCTGAAGATCAGAAAAGCCCAAACCATCAGGGAGAATCTTGCGGGCAACCTTGCCACCGCAAGCACAAATCACCGCATTGGCGCGCTCAAAGGCGCCGTCTTCCATGCGCAATGTGAAGGGTTTTCCCTGCTGACGGGGAGGCTCAACGGTACGCACCCGCGCATTGCAGCATTCCTGCACGCCCAAGGCCCGAGCCGTAGCGCGCAGCACATCCAGCACCGTGCTGGCCTTGCCTGTGGCCGGGTACATGCGGCCCTCGCCTTCCGTGCGCCAGCACAAGCCCATGGCCGCAAAGAAGTCCTGCACTCCGTTGGCGCCCACCTTGGGCCAGATGGATGCCTGCTCCAGGGCGCTCAACACAGGCTGCACTGCATCTGCGTGCCAGTATTTTTCCAGGTCAAGCTCTGCATTAGTGAAATTGCAACGGCCATTGCCCGTGGCCAAAATAGAACGTCCCACGCGGTCATCGGCCTCAAAGATGCGCACGCCAACAGGCGCGCCCTCAACACGCGCCTTCCACGCAGCAGCAACGGCAGCCGCTAGACCTGCCGCGCCTCCACCTATGATCACAATTTCTCTCATGATTTCATGATACACCAGGCAAGCCTTCACCCAGCCGCGCCACGTCAAAGCGGAAGATTTTTTTCAGGACCAAAACCAGCCGGGAGCAGGGAACAGAAAGGGAGCCACCCGAAGGTGACCCCCTTGAAAGAATCCGTTTAACAAAAACCGAACTACTTCTCGTCGTACTGAGGAATCTCGGTATCGTCAACTTCCTCGATGTTGCCGTCGTAGACGTAATGCTTGGTCTCGCGGGCAATCAGAGCGGAAAGACCCAAAACAGCAATGCAGTTAGGGATTGCCATCAGGGCGTTCATGATGTCGGCGAAATCCCAAACAACGTTGGACAGAGACTTGTCAACACCAGCGCCAACCATCATGCAGCCCCAGAACACGAACAGCAAAAAGATAGCGCAGTAAGGAACAACGGCCTTCTTACCGAAGAGGTAAGAGATGGCGCGGTTGCCGTACTGGTTCCAGCCCAGCATGGTGGAGTAGGTGAAGCACACCAGGCCAACCAGCAGAACCAGAGGACCAAAGACGGGGATGGACTCGAAAGCGGCGGTAGCCAGACCAGCACCGGAAGAGATAGCGCCGGAAGCAACGCTTGCGGCAATTTCGGGATGAGCCAGGATGGTGGTCATGAGCATCAGGCCGGTGAGCAGGCAGATAACAACGGTGTCCCAGAAGGTACCGGTCATGGAAACCAGAGCCTGACGGGCAGGGTTGCGGGTGGTAGCAGAAGCTGCAACCAGGGGAGCGGAACCCATACCAGATTCGTTGGAGAAAATACCACGCTTAAAGCCGAACTGCAGAGCCATGGTGATGGTTGCACCAATTGCGCCACCGGCAGCGCCCTGCGGGGTAAAGGCGCCAGCCAGGATCTGGCGGACAGCCTCGCCCAGGAACTCGATGTTCATGCCAATGATGATGATGCAGCAAATGGTGTAGAACACTGCCATAACGGGAACCAGCTTCTCGCAAACGCGAGAGATGGAGCGAATGCCGCCCAGAATAACAATGGCAACCAGGATAACCACAATGATGCCAATCACGTAAGAAGGAATGGCAGCGCCGTCGAACAGCTTGGTGTTGTAAATTGCGTCGGACAGGGAGTTGGACTGAGTGGAAGCGCCAATGCCGAAGGATGCGCAAGCAGCGAAAATGGCGAAGAGCACTGCCAGGAACTTGCCCAGCTTCTTGTTCTTGAAGCCACGCTCCAGAGCGTACATAGCGCCACCCAGCATCTTGCCAGCGTGGTCCTTGACACGGAACTTAACGCCGATGTAAACCTCAGCGTACTTGGTAGCCATACCCAGAATACCGGTGATCCACATCCAGAAGATTGCGCCGGGGCCGCCGAACAGCAGGCCGGTGCCAACGCCAACGATGTTACCAGTACCGATGGTTGCAGCCAAAGCGGTGGTCAAAGCACCAAACTGGGAGATGTCGCCTTCTGCACTGGAAGGGTCATCAGCGGTGACAGACATCTTAATTGCGGTACCAACCTTACGCTGAATAAAGCCGGTACGAATGGTCATGAAAATGTGCGTGAACAGCAGCAGCAAAATCATGATTGGGCCCCATACGAAGCCATCAAAAGCGCTGATGACTGCGTAGATGCAGTCCAGCGGGCCGCCAGCAGAACCAGCTGCGGCAAGACCAGAACCCAGGCTTACGAATGGGTTAACGAAAAACTCATAGAGAAAATCTTCCATGGTTTCTCCCCCTTCTTTCAAAGCTTACGAATGCCCCGCAAAAGCGATCCTTTCTGACCCAGAAAGGAGTCTCTTCCACGGACTTTTCCGAACTTTATCGGAATAAAGTGAGCTGATTATGATTATAGAAGGGGTTTCTATTCCAATTTGTTACTAACAGGTTAGAAGGCGGCAAACGGTTGCATCAAACCCTATTGGGGCACGCTCTATCACGCCGGATAAGGGCGCCTGGGGCGCTCCGTACAGCAACACGGCGCTGGAGCCGAAGGAGGCAACAATGAAGGGCTGATCGGTGGCGTAAGCCAGGTAGGCACATGGGCAGTTTTGGGAAAACATGCAAAAAAGTGGCACCCGGCAAGGGGTGCCACTGATCAGTTATGACGAAGGAGAAATTACTCAGCAGGAAGAATCTCCACAACCCAACCCTCGGGGCCTTCAATGTCGCAAGACTGAATGCCGGACAGGGTTTCACGCAG
>JAQXTF010000029.1 GCA_029219345.1 Eggerthellales bacterium | reverse complement strand
CCTTCTTATCCACCGTAATGGTGTGACAAGGGCAACGCTTTTCGCAAATACCGCACAGGATGCAATCGTCTACATGGTTGACAACATGACCCTTGAGCTGGGGATATGCTTCTTTCTTCTGGAAAGGATACTGAGTGGTTTCGGGCTTCTTGAACAGAGAGCCGAAAGTCATTTTACCCAAATTGAAAAATCCCATGACTCCTACCTTTCAGTGCAGCTAATGCAAGGGTCGATGGTCAGGATGATGTTGCTTACGTCAGCAAGATCGCAGCCTTCCAGAGCCTTCACCATACCAGCCAGGTTAACGGATGTAGGGGTGCGAATACGAAAACGCTCCAGGAACTTGGAGTCGTTGCCGCGTGCGTAGTAGTAGCATTCGCCGCGAGGCTGCTCAAGGGAGTTCGAAGCTTCACCAACAGGAGCATTACCCTTAACGGGAACAGCAATATCGCCTTCGGGAATCTTGTCGATGAATTCCTTGATCATATCGATGGACTGCAGAACTTCGGCGCTACGCACCTTGGCTCGGGCGTAGCAGTCGCCGCCATTATCGGTAATAGTTTGGAAATCGTTGAGGCAAGCATAGGCGCCGTTGCCCAGCAAGCGCTGGTCCAGAGCGACATTGGAAGCGCGAACGAAGGGGCCAACCATGCTCAATGCCAAAGCATCTTCAGTGCTAATGTAGCCCACGCCCTCAAGACGGTTCCTTACGGAAGAATCGTTCAGGAAGGTCTTGCGAATTTGCGCATACTCATCTTTGATGCCATCCAAAGTGGTGATGATTTCCTCAAACATGCTCTTGTCAATGTCGCGAACAACGCCGCCAACCTTGACAGCGGAGAAAATCACGCGGCCACCAGTGGTCTTTTCAAACAAGGTAAGCACGCGCTCACGCAAGCGCCAGCAGTGCATGAACAAGCTCTCATAGCCAAAAGCATCAGCAGCAAGGCCCAGCCAAAGGATATGGGAATGAACTCGAGAAAGCTCATGCCAAATAGCACGCAAGTACTCAGCGCGCTGAGGAATTTCCACGCCCATCAGAGACTCTACCGTCTGGGCATAGCCGTAAGAATGGCCAAAGGAGCAAATACCGCAAATGCGCTCTACAACATAAATGAATTGGTTGTAATCGCGGGTCTCGGTAAGCTTCTCAAGACCACGATGGACAAATCCAATCTGGGGAATTGCCTCAACAACCTTTTCATCTTCAACAACCAAGTCAAGATGAAGGGGTTCGGGAAGAACAGGGTGCTGGGGGCCAAAAGGAATAACGGTTTTCTGGCTCATGCTATTCACCTTCCTTCTGAGCAGCGGCAGCAGCCTTCTTGGCCTTTGCCTCCATGGCGGCGCGCACCTTTGCGGCCTTCTCGGGGTCCATGCCGGCAAGTTTTGCCTCAAGATCATCGGCAGGAGCAGCAGCGCCCTTACCTTCCTTGGCTGCCTTAGCAGCGGCAATCTTTGCGGCCTTCTGGCGTGCTTCCTTCTGAGCGGGGGAAATCACAGCCATAGGAGTAGTCACGCTCATGTTGTAGAAGTGACCCTTAAAGTCAATGGCAATGCCCTCAATGTTGATACCAAACAAATCGTGAGCCTCGTTCTCGAAGACAAAGGCTGCCAGGAAGTTGTTGGTAATCGAAGGAACAGTCATTTCAGGAGTGACGTTCTCAATCTTGTAGTTTTTCATGACATTGTCTTCCATCCAGGAATACACAATGTCGAATACGTTGTCATCAACGGTGACTGCATGCAGTTGCACGAAGCGGGAGCCAGCAGCCTTCTTAGCATCGGAAAGAGCAGGAAGGTCTGCCAGTGCGATGACGTTCATTTCGTGGATCATTGCCATAGTTACTCCTCCCCTCGCTCTTTGGGCGCACAGCCCTTAGCTTTTTCTTCCAGAATGCCCACAGCCTCAACAACAGCATCAATAAGGGCCTCGGGGCGAACTGCACAACCAGGCGCATACACGTCAACAGGAATGGCCTTGTCAACGCCGCCCAAAACGTTGTAGCAATCAGCAAAAACACCGCCGCTGCAAGCGCAAATACCGCAAGCAATGACTACCTTGGGCTCTACCATCTGGTTGTAAATCTCGCGAACAACAGAAATATTCTGCTCATTCACGGAACCCGTTACCAAGAAGATATCAGCGTGCTTGGGGTTACCGGTGTTGATGACGCCAAAACGCTCGGCGTCAAAACCGGGGCACAAAGTTGCGAGCACCTCAATGTCGCAACCGTTGCAGCTAGAGCCATCGTAATGGATGACCCAGGGAGATTTCGAAGCAAAAGACATCTCACTCACCCCTTTACATGAACATCAACAGGGCGATATTGACAACGCCCGTTACCAGAGCCACGATCCAAGCGGACTTCAACATTGCCTGCCACTTAACGCGAGCGAAGTTGTTGTCAATGAGGATCTCCAAGAAGAATGCCAGGAAGGCAACCGCAATGGCAAGCACAATAGACAGGGGGTTGCTCCAGATAAAGAACATGCCAACCCAACCAAGGAACAGCACGTTTTCCACCCAGTGCATAACCTCAACCTTGGCCAAAGTGGGGCCACTCATCTCGGTAGTCATGCCGCGAACAATCTCCTGATGCGCATGGTGAGACATGGAGATGTCAAAGGGAGACTTGCGCAGCTTGATGGTGAGAATGAACAGAAGGCCAATGAAGATAATCCATGCCTTGCAAATAATGGGGCAATCGATGGAGAACAGATCGCCCACATTGAAGGTGCCAGAAGCCATGAAGAAGCCTACGGCCAGAATGAGCACCATGGGTTCATAGGCCATAACCTGCATGATCTCTCGATTTGCGCCAATTTCGGCATAGGGAGAACGAGAGCTGTATGCGGCGATGATGAAGAACAGAGCGCCCATGGTAACCAAGAAGATGCTCAGCAAGATGTTGCCGCCCGAGTAGAAAATACCACCCGCGACAATAGCGAACACCAAAGCAGTGGTTACATAGATGGACTCAGCGCCATTGGTGGACACGTTGTCCTTTGCCAGCAGCTTGCGCACATCGTAGTAGGGCTGAAGGATGGGAGGTCCAACACGGCCCTGCATACGAGCGGAGATGACGCGATCAAGGCCACCCAGCAGGCAACCAAGAACAGGGGCGACAATGGCAAAAACAACAATGCCGATAACGTTTACGAGCAAAGACGAAATCATGATTTCACCCCTTTCTTACATGCCCATAGAGGCAATAGCGGCCAACAGGAAAGACGCGATGATAAGCACCGTGCAGAAGATGGTGGAGAAGGTGTTGAGCTTCGCTTCGCCAAACCAACCATCCAAATACCAGTTGCGGGCGCTGGCGGTGTTAACGCCAGACAAAGAATTGGTGTATTCGCGCTTCGCGTTATCAACGGAAACGCCAGCCAGATAAACATCAACCTTGCGCGCCTTAGAGCGACCAGGGCCCGCAATAAGAACGACAAACACCAGAACCGTCAGGATTGCGGCAATGGCCATGTTGTCATCAGACAGGGCCTGGCCTTGTGCAATGTTCAGAACGGATGCGATATAGGGCTCCATAATGAACTCGGAAATAAGGGGCATCAAAACGCAGCAGATGAAAATGAGGGAAGCCATAAGGGTGAGCGCAATCCACTCAGATTTATGAACGGTTACCTCAACGTTTTCAACAGTGCCCGCGATACCAGCCAGCTTGCCAATCCACTTAGCCCAGAACATAAAGGTTGCAGCGGAACCGAAAGCAAGAATGATCAGCAAGATGATGTTACCGGTCTCAGTAAAGGAAACCAAAGCGCCCCACTTTGCCATCAGCATGCCAAGAGGAGCGATGAACATGCACATGATGCCCAGCATCATGAAGCGAGCCAGCTTGGGCATACGCTCGAACAGCAGGTCCATGGACTCGATGTCGCGGCTGCCAATGTGATGCTCGGCAGTACCCACGCACAGGAACAGCAGAGACTTTGCAGCTGCATGGAACAAGATGAGGAACATGGCGGCCCAAATTGCCTCGGCAGTGCCAACACCGGCGCATGCAGTAATCAGACCCAGGTTTGCAATGGTGGAGTATGCCAGAACGCGCTTTGCGTTGGTCTGGGAAATTGCCATCAGAGAGCAGAACAGGAAGGTGAAGCCACCAACCAGGATAACCATGGTGGAAGCAGGCATGCACACAGCAAAAATGGGAGCCAGCTTGACCAGCAAGAAAACACCAGCCTTAACCATGGTGGACGAATGCAGCAGGGCGCTGGTGGGAGTAGGTGCAACCATGGCACCCAGCAACCACGTATGGAAGGGCATCTGTGCGGCCTTGGTAAGACCGGCGAACGCCAAGCAGATTGCAGGAGCAGCTACCAAAGCAGGGTTTGCCTCGCCAAATGCCAAGAAGGTATCAAAGGACAAGGTGTTGAAGTTTGCAGCGGTGAAATACAGGCCGCCCAAGAATCCAATACCGCCCAACAGGTTCATGATGATCTGGCGGAAAGAATTGTTGATTGCCTCTTCGGTCTTGGTGAAGCCAATAAGCAGGAAGGAGCAAACAGTGGTAATTTCCCAACCAGTGAACATCCACAGCATGTTGTTGGAGCATACGATGAGGTACATAGCGGAAAGGAAAATGAACATCAGCGCAAAGAAGTACGGACGGCGATCCTTAGCGCCTTCGGGCTCATGGTGTTGGAAGTCTTCCATATAACCCAGAGCGTACACGCAAATGCCAGAGCCGATGATACCGATAATCAAAGCCATGAGGATGATCAGGGGGTCAACAACGAAGCCGGCGGATACCTCAATGTGGTGAGCCATACCCAGCTCGAATGCCAAAGATCCAATCACCTGAATCAAGGCAAGCGCGCCAGCGAGAACATTCTTGTACTTCACAGCAAAGCCAAGAATGATCACGGCAATAACCACGCCAATTACGGTGCAGATCGTATCAACAATGCTTGAGCTAAACACAAACAGCTGATGCGAGGAGCCCAGGTACGTTACCGCAAACGCAATGGAAGCAACGGCAATAATAGCTGCCGAAACATACACAATGCCTTTGCGGGCACCATTCCCCCTCACTACAGCAAGCAAAGCCGCTGCCACAAGAGGGAACAGTATGAGAAAGCCAATGAGCGTCACGAGCGATTCTCCTTCTCCCAATGAAATATTACGTGCATTTGCACACAGTTACTCTATCAAAACTAGGAGCTAGACAATCTTCGCATCGGCAAAGGACAGACATTCTTAGGTAAAAGTAATGCTATAAAAGTCAAAATAAGCCAATCGCCGTCAAAATAATGCCACTGGCAGGCATGAGAAAGTTAAATCCTCAAAAAATTTAGCAATTACTCGCCAGCGTTTATTTTTATAGCTTGAGAATAGTTTCTTCGGGCAAAAGTTCTACCAGCTCAACACTTCTGTTCCAAAGCTCATAAGCATTGCTATCGTTATAGGAAAGCTCTGAAGTTCTTACAACATTGACGCTTCTGTCGTAGAAAAAGCCCGAAAGAACACCAAATTCTTCATCGGTAACAAGCTGGGCCAACGCCTGGGGCGATCGCACGAAGCTCCCCCATCGTTCGGGGCGCTTCAAATGCACAGCTCTCACCTTTTCAGGGGTTGAAGGCGATAAATTAGTTTCAGGCATAAAACCTGGATTGAAGTTATTAGCAATAATGCCCAGCCCTTGCTCTTTTAAACGAGAAGCCAACTGCCGAATAAAATAAATATTACACAGCTTTGAAAGGCAATAGCTATTCAGATGGTTCGACATAAGCGCGCTTGAAGTACTGCTAATTTCATCTACGCCAGGCCAGCCAATTTCTCCCATGGGACTTAAATGCATATCACTGCTTACTGAAATTACTCGACCATCTTCAGCCATCGATCCCAGAAGAAGCGCAGTAAGAAGAAAATGCCCCAAATGATTGGTGACAAATATGGGATTCATTCCTTCAGCATGAACAGAGGAATCAAAGCTCCCAATACCGGCATTTGCAATTAGAGCATTGAGGGGTAAGTGGTCGCCACCTTTTACTTGCTGAGCGAATGCTCGAACCGAATCAAAAGAAGTGAGGTCAAGATGCCTCGATTCAACGTTTTGATTACCAGTAACTTCAATTATCTTTGCAGCTGCCGCTTCGCCTTTTTCCGTATTTCTGCAAGCCAAAACAACGTGCCACTCATCTAATCGTGCAATATTCAATGCAGTCTGAAAACCCAGACCACTATTGCCCCCCGTAATAATCACCGTTTTCATAGAAACGCTCCCTTGGGAATCCCTTATCTACGGATAAATAAATTGCGTCTTATACTATACCGCGCATGTGTAACAAAGGGTAAAAAAAGAAAGCCGCCCGAAGGCGGCTTTCTGAATTTACATGGTCGGGTGAACAGGATTTGAACCTGCGACCCCTTGACCCCCAGTCAAGTGCGCTACCAAACTGCGCCATCACCCGAT
>JAQXTF010000028.1 GCA_029219345.1 Eggerthellales bacterium | reverse complement strand
TCGAAGAACACGTGGCACTTGTCGCGCAGCTCGCCCATGACGGCCTTCTGCGCAATGCGGTCCACAATCTCCTTCTGAATCAGGCGCTTCAGGGGGCGAGCGCCATACACGGGGTCAAAGCCGTCAATGGCCAGCTGCTGCAGCACGCCGCCGGTTACATCCAAGGTGATGTGGCGGTCGGCCAGACGCTTGCGCACCTCGTTGAGCTGCAGGTCAACAATGGGCTCCATGTTGGTGATGCTCAGCTCGTGGAAGGTGATGATTTCGTCAATGCGGTTCAGGAATTCCGGGCGGAAGGTGTTGCGCAGGGCGTCATCAACATTGCGCTGGATTTCCGCCATGCGCTTGATCATGGCCTCGGGGCTCATCTTAGCCAGGTCTTCCAGGGTTTCGCCGCCGCCAATCTCTTCCCCGTCGGGGCGCATAAACTGGCTACCCACGTTGGAGGTCATGATAATGACGGCGTTCTTGAAGCTTACCACGCGGCCCTGGCCATCAGTCAGGCGGCCATCATCCAGCACCTGCAGCAGCACGTTGAACACATCGGGATGGGCCTTTTCAATCTCGTCCAGCAGAATGACGGAATAGGGCTTGCGGCGAACGGCCTCAGTCAGCTGGCCACCTTCGTCATAGCCCACGTATCCCGGAGGGGCACCAATGAGGCGCTGTACGCTGAATTTCTCCATGTATTCGGACATGTCAATGCGCACCATATTGCGCTCGCTGTCAAACAGGTACTCGGCCAGCGCCTTGGCCAGCTCGGTCTTGCCCACGCCCGTGGGGCCCAGGAACATGAAGCTGCCAATGGGACGGTTGGGGTCGGAAAGGCCAGCGCGGCTGCGGCGAATAGCGCCTGCAACTGCAGAAACGGCTTCATCCTGGCCAACCACACGCTCATGCAACTTGTCTTCCAGATCGGCCAGCTTCTGCATTTCGCCCTGCATCATCTTCTGCACGGGAATACCCGTCCAAGAGGAAACCACTTCGGCAATCTCGTCTTCTGAGACCTCTTCCTTCAGAATGGCGCCGTCTTCCTGGCGCTGGTTCAACGTGCGCTCGGCCTCTTCCAACTTCTTCTGCAGCTCGGGAATGCGAGCATAGCGAATCTCGGAAGCTAGGGACAGGTCACCCTCGCGCATGGCCTTCTCTTCCTCAATCTGGGCAGCATCCAGATTAGCCTTAATGTCGGCCACGTTCTCAATGATGTCCTTTTCGTTCTGCCACTCAGCCTTGCGCGCGTCCAGCGCGTCCTGAGCTGCGGCAATATTGCGACGCAGCACTTCCAGGCGCTCCTTGGAGTCTTCATCATCTTCCTTCATGAGGGCTTGCTCTTCAATCTGCATCTGAATGAGCTTGCGTTCGGCCAGATCAACTTCCTCGGGCATGCTGTCAATCTCAATGCGCAGACGGCTGGCTGCCTCGTCCATCAGGTCAATGGCCTTGTCGGGCAGGAAGCGATCGGAAATATAGCGGTTGGAAAGCTCGGCGGCTGCCACAATGGCGGCATCCTTGATGCGCACGCCGTGATGGATTTCGTACTTCTCCTTCAGGCCACGCAGAATGGCAATGGTGTCTTCCACGGAAGGCTCAGAAATGAGCACCTGCTGGAAGCGGCGCTCCAGGGCGGCGTCCTTCTCCACGTACTTGCGGTACTCGTCCAGGGTGGTGGCGCCAATGGCATGGAGCTCGCCGCGAGCCAGGGCGGGCTTCAACATGTTGCCAGCATCCAGGGAGCTATCACCGCTGGTGCCTGCGCCAACGATGGTGTGCAACTCGTCGATGAACAGGATGATGCGGCCATCGGCCTGCTTAACTTCACGCAGCACAGCCTTCAGACGATCTTCGAATTCACCGCGGTACTTGGCGCCGGCCATCATAGCGCCCAGGTCAAGGGCAATAATCTCGCGGTCGCGCAGGGTGGTGGGAACGTCGCCTGCCACAATGCGCTGGGCCAGGCCCTCAACAATGGCGGTCTTGCCCGTACCGGGCTCGCCAATGAGCACCGGGTTGTTCTTGGTGCGGCGGGAAAGCACCTGAATAGTGCGGCGGATTTCCTCAGAGCGGCCGATCACCGGGTCAAGCTTGCCTTCGCGAGCCTGCTGGGTCAGATTCTGACCATACAGCTCCAAGGCCTCGAACTGGGCTTTTTCCATCTGGTCGGTTACGCGGGTGTCGCCGCGCAGCTCTTCGTAGGCGGTCTCAATGCTCTTGCGGGTCACGCCAGCAGCATTCAAGATGCGGCCAGCGGCGCCCTTTTCCTCAGAGAGGGCAATGAGCAGATGCTCCGTGGTGGCGTAGCTGTCGCCCAGCTTCTCAGCAGCCTTCACGGCGTTATCCAGCACGTTCATCAGCGCATTGCCAGGCACGCCCTGCATACCCATGAAGCCACCCGACTGCTTGGGCATGCGAACGATTTCGTCATCCACATTGATCAGCAGTGTGGAAGGATCGGCACCGATGCGCTTGATAATGGCCGAAAGGTTGTTTTCCTTTCGGGTCAGCAGCGCTTTCAGCATATGAATGGGCTCTGCCTGAGCACTTTCGGCATCGGAGGCAATAGCCATGGTCTCTTGCAGCGCTTCCTGCGCTGTCAGAGCTAGTTTTTGCAAATTTCCCATATTCATAATAAGTCCTCCTAACATGAAGGAGCGTCAGCTGGCGGGTCATTTCACGCTCCAAGAACCTTTTCGCTCGCACGTGGCACGTAGGCCACTTAGCTCGTCTCAAAGAACCTTTCGCGCAAACTGCCTCCGCCAATCTGCCGCTTAACGTTGTTCTACGGCAAATAGCGAATAATAGCGGTTGCATGGGGCTCGCCCATCAGGGACGAAACCGATTCGCGGGTCTCCAGCTCATGAACGCGGTCAGCCAAGCGGCGCACGCGGCGATGCAAGTCATCAATTTCAGAATCGCGTTCATCCAGGCGGCCCTGCAGGTCAAGGATGCGAATGACGCCTGCCAGGTTGATGCCTTCACTTGTGAGCTCGTTAATGAACTCCAAGCGCTCGATATCGGCCTGAGAGTACATGCGGGTGTTACCGCTTGTGCGCTGAGGCGTCACCAGGCCTTTCTGCTCATAGGTGCGCAGGGTTTGGGGATGCACGCCGGCAAGTTCAGCGGCCACGCCAATCATATAAACGGGCCTGTTGCGATCATTTATTGCCATTGTCTGATCTCCTCTTCCGTTGCTGCCAAGTAGTCTTCCATAGCCTTACGCTGGCCTTTGTTGAGCTTAGCGGGAATGGTCACGTTCAGACGAATACGCAGATTGCCCGCACCTTCGCCCTTTGCGCGAGGGGCACCCTTGCCGCGAACCATGAGCTCAGTGCCATTAGCAGAGCCAGCGGGAACCTTTACACGCACCTTGGTTCCATCGGGAGTAGGAACCACGATACTTGCCCCCAGGGCCAACTCAGCCGGGCTTACCGGGGTGTTCACAATAACGTCCGCGCCATCGCGCTCGTAGTATTCATGAGGCTGCAAGGCCAAGGTCACCAGCAAATCGCCGGGGCCGCCAGGGCCCGCTTGACCCTTGCCGCGGAAACGCAAACGAGCGCCATCTTCTGCACCGGCGGGAATCTTTACCGTAAGATCTTGCTTCTCTTGATTTACGGAAGTACGAATCTTCACTTTCTTCTCGGCACCCGAAAATGCCTCGTCAAAGGTCATTTTCATAGTTACGGTAATATCTTTGCCCTTCTCGGGGGCACCGCCGCCGCAGCCGCCGCAGCTGCTGCCCTGGGGCTGAGCACCGCTGAAGCCACCGAAACCGCCAAAACCGGGAATACCGCCGAAGCCGCCAAAACCTTGGCCGCCAACGCTTCCACCGCCCTGGCCAAAATCCCAGTTGGTGCCAAAGGCACCTTCGCCGTTGCGCAAGCGCTCCAGAATGTCAGACCAGCTGCTGGCGCCATTGAAGAAGTCAGAAAAGCCCGCACCGCCACCAGCAAAAGGATTGCCGTTGGCAGAGCCGTACTGGTCATACATGGCGCGCTTCTTCTCGTCGCCCAGAACCTCGTAGGCCTCGTTGATATCCTTGAACTTCTCTTCATCGCCGCCGGCATCAGGGTGGTTCTTCGCTGCCAGCTTGCGATATGCTTTCTTAATCTGCTCGGGGGTGGCATCTCTTTCCACACCCAGAGTCTTGTAGTAATCGGGAGTTGCGGCCATGCGCATCATCTCCTAAAACAAGGGCGAGCAATTTCGTGCCCGCCCCGTAAGTTTACGTCCATTCGTAGTTGCTTAACGGGCGAAAGCCCTAATAAAACCCTACTCTTCAGCCTCGCGCTTGGGGCCGCCGGTGGTAATGACCACCATAGCCGGGCGCAAAACCTTCGTGCCCATCTTGTAGCCCTTCTGGAAAACTTGGGCCACCGTCTCATCAGGAACGCTCTCGTCGGGAATCATCTGCACTGCCTGGGCTTCAAGGGCGTTAAACGCCTCACCCTGGGGATTCAGCACCTGCACGCCGCCCTTGGTCAGAGCGTCAATCAGCTTGTTCAGCACAGCCTTGGTGCCGTCCAGCATGCCGGCCTCACCATTGTTGGTGGCGTAGTCAATAGTGCGCTCAAAGTCGTCCACCACGGGAATCAGGTTGTCAACCAGCTTCTCGGTGGCGCGCTTCTTGTCCTCTTCGCGCTGCTCGTTCATGCGGCGGCGATAGGTATCCCACTCAGCATGAAGACGAAGGTACTTTTCCTTCAGCTCTTCAATTTCAGCCTTGGCGGCTTCCAGTTCCTCGGCAGCGGTAATCACGGCCTCGGCTTCGGCCATAACGGCCTCTTCGTCGGTAGCCGCAACCTCCGAGCCTTCCGGCTCGGAGATAATTTCGGCTTCAACGTTGATGTTTTCAGGTTCTTCAGTCATTGCTAACTCACCTTGCAGTACGGGGAATTATTTCTTCTCGTCGTCGTCAACTACTTCGTAGTCAGCCTCAATGGGGCCGTCATCATGGCCGCCCTGAGCAGCACCAGCTGCGTTAGGATCTGCGGCGGAGTAAACAACCTCAGCCAGCTTGTAGCCAGCGGCCTGCATGCGGTCGTAGGCAGCCTTGATCTCGTCCATGTCGTTGCCTTCCAGGGCGGTCTTGGCCTGAGCAACGGCGTCCTCAGCTTCCTGCTTCACATCGGCGGGAGCCTTGTCGCCAACCTCATTCAGGGTCTGCTCGGTAGCATTCATCAGGTTGTCGCAGTTGTTGCGAATCTCAATCTCTTCCTTGCGGCGAGCATCTGCTTCGGCGTTTTCCTCAGCGTCCTTCACCATGCGATCAACTTCGTCATCAGACAGAGCGGTGGAACCAGAGATGGTGATCTGCTGCTGCTTGCCGGTGCCCAGGTCCTTAGCGGAAACGTTCACGATGCCGTTGGAGTCAATGTTGAAGGTAACTTCAATCTGGGGAACACCGCGACGAGCTGCGGGAATGCCGGTCAGCTGGAAACGACCCAGGGTCTTATTGTCGGCAGCCATGGGGCGCTCGCCCTGCAGAACGTGAATCTCAACGGCAGTCTGATTGTCGGCTGCGGTGGAGTAAATCTCGGTCTTGCGAGCAGGGATGGTGGTGTTGCGGTCGATCATCTTGGTCATAACGCCACCCAGGGTCTCAACGCCCAGGGACAGCGGGGTAACGTCCAGCAGAACAATGCCCTCAACGTCGCCAGCCAGAACGCCGCCCTGAACAGCTGCGCCCATGGCAACCACTTCGTCGGGGTTCACGGACATGTTGGGCTTCTTGCCGGTCAGGCGCTCAACCAGCTCCTGAACAGCGGGCATACGGGTGGAGCCGCCAACCAGAATAACCTCGTCCAGATCGCCAGCGCGCATGCCAGCGTCCTTCAGGGCCTTCTCAACAGGAACCTTGCAACGATCCAGCAGGTCGCGGGTGATGCGCTCGAACTCGCCACGAGTCAGGGTGTACTCCAAGTGCTTGGGGCCGGTGGCGTCCATGGTGATGTAGGGCAGGTTGATGTTGGTCTGAGAAGTGGAGGAAAGCTCCATCTTTGCGCGCTCAGCGGCTTCCTTCAGACGCTGCAGAGCCATGGGGTCCTGACGCAGGTCAACGCCCTGCTCGCCCTTGAACTTGTCAGCCATCCAGTCAATGATACGCTGATCCCAGTCGTCGCCGCCCAGGTGGTTGTCGCCATTGGTGGCAGCAACTTCGAAAACGCCGTCGCCCAGCTCCAGGATGGAAACGTCGAAGGTACCGCCGCCCAGGTCGAATACCAGGATCTTCTGATCCCTGTTCACCTTGTCCAGGCCGTAAGCCAGAGCTGCTGCGGTGGGCTCATTTACAATACGCAGAACTTCCAAGCCAGCAATCTTGCCAGCGTCCTTGGTTGCCTGGCGCTGTGCATCGTTGAAGTAAGCGGGAACGGTGATGACAGCCTGGGTGATGGTCTCGCCCAGACGCTGCTCAGCGTCGGCCTTCATCTTCTGCAGAACCATTGCGGAAATTTCTTCGGGGGTGAATTCCTTGCCATCGATGTCAATAACAGCGCGGCCACCCTTGCCGGAAACAACCTTGTAAGCAACGGTCTTCTGCTCTTCCTGGGTTTCGTTGTAGGAACGACCAATGAAGCGCTTTACGGAAGCGATGGTGTTGGTGGGGTTGGTAACAGCCTGGTTCTTTGCAGCCTTGCCAACTACGCGAACGCCGTCCTTGCGGAAGCCTTCAACAGAGGGGGTGGTGCGGTCGCCTTCGGAGTTTACCAGGATTTCGGGCTCATTACCTTCCATAACTGCCATAGCAGAATTGGTGGTGCCCAAGTCAATACCGAGAATCTTTGCCATAAGTAATCAGTCCTTTCACTGATGATTTTCTGTACCCAAGCGGCGCAGTTCTTTTTTTGTCATGGTCAATATATAATCTAAGTGCACCACTGTCAAGTTTGCTTTATTGCTGCGTTTAGATTTTGTTACTTTTCGGCACAGAGGGAATATGAGCGTAAAAAATCCCCCTGCAAGCAGGGGGATCTAGCATATCTATTTTGCCGATTCCGCGGAGCGGAGTGGCACGGCGCGCAAACGAATAGGCCTTGGCACCATGAGTTTGCGCGAGTGAAGCGTCAAGCGCCGTTCAGCCCGCGCAATTGGCAAAATTAGTCTTCTGCGATTTCGGTGATAGCACCCATGGGGCACTCTTCCAGGCAGTCGCCACAGCCAACGCAAGCGTCTTCGTTCACGGCGTCAACAGTGCCGCCTACAACTTCCAGTACGGCGTTGGGGCATGCGTCAACGCAAATGCCGCAACCAATGCATTCATCTTCATCAATAACAGGACGTGCCATAAGAGCCTCCCTCTCGTTCAAAATATCTTTCTCTACGAAATCTGGCGTTTTCACATCAGAACTCTTTGCACGCCCAAAATACCAAAAGCGCCCTTATTTTCAAGGTGTAATTGCTGTTTGTATCAAGTTTCAGACGAACGGTAACTACTTTGTTATTTCCGTAGCGCTCCCGCTAACAAATGCGCGGGAGCTGCTCGCCCACCAACATGTCCAGAACGCGGGTGCTGCCAAAGGCGGTGCGCAGGTACACTTTGTTGCCGCGGCCTTCCGTGGAGGCGGAAACTTCACCGATGATGGCAGCATCCTGGCCATAGGTGCTGGCACGCATGGCTGCCAGGGCAGCATCGGCCTGGTCTGCGGGAACAACACACACCATCTTGCCCTCATTGGCTACCTGGAACACGTCATAGCCCAGCATCTCGCATGCGCCGCGCACGGCATCTTTCACCGGTACGCGCTCTTCGTCCACCGTGATGTCCACGTTTGCCTGGCTGGCCAGCTCATTCAGGGTGGAGGCCAAGCCGCCGCGAGTAGGATCGCGGAAGCAGCGCACATCAGGGGCCGCCTCCAGCACGTTGGCAATCAGATGGTTCAAGGGAGCGGCGTCGCTTTCAATATCGGCAAAGAAGCTCAGGGCCTCGCGCTGGCTCATAATGGTGATACCGTGGTCGCCCAAAGTGCCGCTGACCAGCACTTTATCGCCCGGCTGGCAGTACTGGCCTCCCAGATTCACGCCCGGTGTCAGCACGCCCACGCCGCTAGTGTTGATGAACACGCCGTCGCCATGGCCGCGGTTCACCACCTTGGTATCGCCGGTGACAATGCGCACGCCCGCTTCTTTGGCCACTTCGGCCATGCTGGCGCAAATGCGCTTCAAATCGGCAATGGGATAGCCCTCTTCCAGAATAAAACCGCAGCTCAAGTACAGGGGCTTAGCGCCACTGGTGGCCACGTCATTTACGGTGCCGCACACAGCCAAGCGGCCAATGTCGCCGCCCGGGAAAAAGTGGGGCGTCACCACAAAGCTGTCGGTAGAGAAGGAAAGGCGGCTGCCTTCGGGAATGGAAAGCACGGCCGCGTCGTTGCCAGCCAACAGCTCATCGCCAGCGTAGGCCTCAAAGAAGACCTCGTCGATGATACGTTTCATCATGGAGCCACCGCTACCGTGGCCCAGCATGACCTTTTCGTCCATGAAAAACTCCTTACGCGCGCCAGCAAAAATGCTGGTCATCGCGGTATTACATATGTTCGTCTACGCGGGTTACCACCAGGCGGCCGTTCTTCACGCCCTTGCAACCCAGAATCATATTGGCAATTTCTTGCACCAGGGCGTTTTCACCCTTCAGCACAATGACCTCCAGGCAAAAGTGGGCGTCCAGATGCACATGCATGGTGGACACTACGGCGTCGCAATAATGGTGCTGAATGCCGTGCAGCTTGTCTTGCAGGTCGTTGGCGTGATGATCGTACGCAATAGTCAGCGAGCCAAACACCTTGGTGTCAGGGGCAGCGCATTCCTCTTCAATGAGGGCCTCACGCACCAAATCGCGCACCGCTTCGCTGCGGTTTTTCGCCGTGCCGCGGCGTTCCACCAGCTCATCGAAGCGATCCAGCAGGTCTTTGGGCATGGCCACCGAAAAGCGCGTTAGCTCCTGCGCCATTTAGACCAGGCTCACTTTCACACCGCTAGCCGCTTCTGCGTCTTCTTCCAGCAGGTCTTTTGCCTCATCCAGCATGGCCAAGGCCTCATCCAGCATGGCCTGAGCCTCATGCATCTTGCGATGAGCGCTTTCGAAACCGGCATCTTCGGCCTGGTGAGCCAGCTTATGGGTCCAGCGGCGCTCGAGCTTGATATGGTCGCAGATCTGCTCAATCATCTGATCGAATTGAGTGACATTTACTCCGTTAGTACACATGACAATCCCTTTCTATTTTTTGCGCGGATGGGCCGCGCAGACACATCAGTGTTATCATTTACCATATTAAGCCACTTTGGTAACACTTGAGGAGGTGGGTGTGAATTATTCCGCAAAAAGTAATATGTTTTCCGTAGCGCGCGACACCGTGCTGCAGAAATACGCCGCTCAAGTGCAGCCTGCCGCCACCCCCTGCTCTTTCCTGTTCTGCGTTGTATGCAGCCAGGCCCCCAGCGAAGCGGCCGCTAGCGCGTTGGCAGCCAGCGCCCAAGCTTTGGGGTACGCGCAAGCCGGCTGCTTCTTCGTCATTTGCGACGGTCTGGACCCTAAGCAACTGTTTGAGCTGGTGGAAGGCATTGATCCTCTGACCCTGGTGGTGGCCGACAAAGATGCCGCCAACGCTTTAGGCCAGGCTTATCGCACCGCCCAGGGGCCCCGCACGCTGCAGCTCAATCGCCATCAGTGCGTGTTAGGCCGCGAAGCCATTGTTTTCTCTTCGTTCGAAGCTATGCTTGCCAAGCCCGACACCAAGCAAAAAGCCTGGGCCCTTTTGAAGAAGCTCCCCAAGCTGAGCTAGCGGGCCTTATGGGGCCAGCTCCTTCCCTACCCCTTTCCCCAAAATTCGGTTGTGCCTAGGCATAACCGCCCAAATTTCGGTTATGCCCAGGTTTTTCCTACGCACAACCGACCAATTTCCGCTTGTGCCTAGGCATAAGCGGATCTTAGGAATGGCCCAACCCCCTTCTGCTAGAAAAAGCGATTTTCCACGGTTTGTTCGATTGTTTTGCGCGAACAAATGTTCTAGTATAAGGAGCGGAAAGGAGGAGCCCATGAATCGACGCATTCGCTATGTGAAACAGTATGTGCGGGCCGTAGCCGAGCTTGGTGCCGACGGCCACGTAGTGCCGCTTTATATCATTTGGCCTGATGGCAGGCGTTTTGATATTGAAAAAGTCGTAGATACCGGGTTCTCTTCTTCTCCCAAAACCGGCTGCTCAGGCGTGCGCTATTCAGTGGTAATCTCAGGACAAACCAAAGTGCTTTGGCGCGATGGCCGCGGCTTTTTTGTAGAATGTCCTCAGTAGGTTTTATCTGGCAGAAAGGAGGGGAAATGGCAGACCAACGCACCTATTTGTGCATTGACCTGAAAAGCTTCTACGCCAGCGTAGAATGCGTTGATCGCGGGCTTGATCCCTTCTGCACCAACCTGGTGGTGGCCGACCCCACCCGCACGGAGAAAACCATCTGCCTGGCCATTACCCCCGCCATGAAAGAGCTGGGCATCCACAATCGGTGCCGCGTGTTTGAGATTCCCCAGGGTGTGGACTACATCATGGCGCCGCCCCGCATGCGCCACTACATGGAGGTCAGCGCCAAAATTTACGGCGTGTACCTTCGCTATATCTCGCCCGAAGACATTCACGCTTACTCCATCGACGAGGTGTTCATTGACGCCACGCCGTATCTCTCACTCTATGGGAAAACCCCGCGCGAACTGGCAAACATCCTGATGGACGCCGTGTTTGCGGAAACAGGCATCTGCGCTACCGCAGGCATTGGCACCAACTTGTTCCTGGCGAAAGTGGCCTTGGACATTACCGCAAAGCACGCAGAAGACCATATTGGCTACCTGGATGAAGACTCCTTCCGCGCCACCATCTGGCATCACAAGCCCATTACCGATATTTGGAACGTGGGGCCGGGCATTGCGCGGCGCCTGGCAAAGTACGGCGTCAGCGACCTTGCCGGCGTGTGCGACATGGCCGAGGAAACGCTGTACCGCGAATTTGGCGTTAACGCCGAGTTCCTCATCGACCACGCCCACGGCATTGAGCCTTGCACCATCGCCGAGATTCACGCCTACGTGCCCGAGGGGTCTTCCCTTTCCAGCGGTCAGGTGCTCAGCTGCGATTACACCTACGACGAGGCCCTGAACATTTTGCACGAAATGGTGGACGGTCTGGTGCTGGAGCTGGTGGAAAAAGGCCTGGTGGCAAGCTCCATCATGCTGCGCGTGGGATACGCGGCCGACAAAAGCGGCACCTGGCAGGGGTCGTTTTACGTGGGCGGCGGCGGGCATGTGAAGGTGCCCACCTCGGGCGGCAACCGCAAACTTTCGGGCCGCACCCAATCCCGTGCCAAGCTGCGTCCGGCCTTTGACGCCCTGTTCGCCGACGTGGTGGACAAAGAGCTGCCCATTCGCCGCATCAACCTGGGCTTCGGACAAGTGCTGCCGGAAGAAATGGCCGAACTGGATCTGTTCACCAGCGAAGAGGAAGTGCAGCAAGAACGCGATTTGCAAAACGCGGTGCTGGCCATTCGCAACAAGTTTGGCAAAAACGCCATGCTGCGCGCCAACAGCCTGCAAGAGAAGGCCACTGCCCGCGAGCGCAATCAGCAGATTGGCGGTCACCGTGCCCAGTAGAGCCCCTAAAAAATACGGAACCAGCAGCAGCGGAAAGGTGCGCGCTAGCCGCGCGCAGCAGTTCATGCCCTTTGCGGCGTTGCGCGGTTACTACGATTTGGTGGCCCAGCAAGAACGCGTGATTGAGCCCCGCAAGGAACACACCGAAGAAGACATCGCCCGCCTTTCGGCCCTATTATCCCAGGTGAGAAAGGGTTCCGTGGTGCAGGTACGCCACTACGAGGATGGTGCCTACGTGATAACTTGCGGCGCCGTTTCCGAAATCATCCCCGAATATCAGACCCTGCGCGTGATCAAGAAGCGCATCAGCTTCGAGGACATCTACGACTTGCAGCTGCTATAAACTCCCCGATGGAACCCCCGCCTCAAAGTTGCTCCCCTGGTTGGCAAGCGTCCGAAAAGACTCCCGAGCCCCACGGGAGGCGGTGCTTCCCCAACCTTTAAAAGATGCTTGCCAACCAGGGGCCATACTGCCCCGTCCACATACTGTTGAGTTGGCTGGCAACCGTGTTCCAGTCGAAGCCGTTGAGGAACAGCAGCTCCAGATAGTTGTAGTTGCTCACAGCGCGGGGGGCACTCATCTGGCGGAAGGCGTAGGTGTAGGTGCAGGTGGGGCACATGGTAACCACCATTTCGCCGTCTTTCGCGAAGCTCAGCTTGGCATCGGCCTGCTGGTCGCCGCGCAGGTAGTTGAAGGCGCTTACGGCACCGCCAGCGCCGCAGCAGCCGTGGAACACGCTGGTTTGATCCTCGGGGGCGTTCAGAAGCGTGCGAGTGGCATCCAGGCAGGAGCCATCGCGGTCTTGGCAGCTCTTGGCAAAGCACATGGGCAGGCCCGTGCAATCGCGCTTGGGGGTGAAGCCCTTCTCCAAAAGGTACTCGGAAACCGTAGTGGCCCGCACGTCCATACCGTAGCGTTCCATGGTGGCCTTCATGGCGTTCTTGCAGCCGGGGCAGGCACACACAATGGTCTTAGCGCCCGAGGCGGCAATCTCGTCGGCGATGCGCTTGCACAGGGCCTCGGCGCGGTCATAGAAGCCGGCGCTCTTCAGGGGGCTGCCGCAGCAGTGGTCGATCATGGTGGTCTTGCCGCCCAGCTCCTCCAGGGTGGCGAACACCTCGCGGGTCAGCTCGGGGCCGTAGGCGGCCAGGGAGCAGCCGGGGAAGAAGGCGATTTCGCAATCACTTTCGGCGGCGCCATAGTCAGTATCCAGATGCTTGGTCAGGTCAAGGTAGCCAATACCCCAGATGGCGCGATAGGCGGTGAAAATATCCCACTCCTGGTCAACCAGCACGCTGGACCAAGCATCGCGAGGAATAAGACCCAGGTTCTGGAAGTCAACACGAGCGGCGTAGATAAGTTCAGCCACATCATTGTGAGCAAAGCAAGCCTGCTGGCAGCTGGTGCAGAAGAAGCAGCCACGCACCGCCTGAACCAGGCTGGGGTCGTGGGAGATGGCGGCGGCCAGAGCGGCGGGGTCAGCATCTTCGCCTGCTTGACGCTGCAGTTCCAGCATACGCTTAGCAATTTGGCCCAAGTTCATACCGGCGCAGGAAAGAGACGAACACGCCTCACGGCAATGCCCGCACTCGGTGCACTGACCCATGAACTTCAGATAAACATTGCTTCCAGTAAGTTCAGCCATCGCAAGCCTCCTAAGCGGTCAAACGGCGATACAGCATAGCGGCCTCGTCGTAGGCATCGCTGGTTGCTGGATCGGCGTTGTTGGAAAATACGTTGTAGCCCACCAGGCTCACAGCACCCGTTTCGGGGTCTTGCTCGTATACGGAAAGAACCAAGCAACCGTTGCGTTGCACCAGTTCAGACCAGCGCTGGGTGCTCAGCTCAACCGTGCCGGCAGAAAGCATGACGGCGTTGCCCACGGTTACGCAGTTGTTGGGCAGGTAGCCGGCATAGGCGTCCTGGGGTTCGGTACCCGCCAAGTCAGCCGCAATGGCACGGCCGGCGCAAGCGCCCTGCAGGCAGGCCTCCTTCCACAAGCCCGCAATACCAGGCTTGCCCGATGCGAAGTTCAGAGTTTCGGTCACATCACCTGCGGCATACACGCTGGCAGCGCTGGTGCGCATGAACTGGTCAACGAGCAAACCGTCATGGGCGCCCAGCTCAATGTCAGACACGAAACCCAAATTGGGCTTCACGCCGTGAGCCATGAGCACCTGGCTGTAGTCGGCCACTTCTCCGTTGGAGAAGGTGACGCGCAGCTGGCCATCAACCAGCTCCATCTCTTCAATCACCTGGGAAAGACGCAGGTCAACGCCCATTTCCACCAGCGCTGCTTCGAAAGCGGCGGCGGTATCTTCCGCGGCGTTCTTGCGCATCAGGTGCTCGCTGCGGCCCAGCAGGGTCACTTCCTTGCCGCGAGCCAGGCAGGCGTCGACGGCCTTCAGGGCCACCATGGAGGTACCGCTTACCAGCACGCGATCGCAATTTTCGCTGGTCAGGGCGGCGCACAAGACTTCGGCATCGGCCACCGTGCGCAGGGTCAGAGGTGTAGCGCCTTCAGGGAAGGCCCCGGCGTCAACCACAGGCGACGCGCCCGACGCAATCAGGCAGGCATCAAAGGCGTACTCCTGGCCGCCGGCGATAAGGGTGTGCGCAGCCGCATTGAGGGCGGTCACTTCGGCGCATACCACTTCGGCGTCCAGCATGGACAGCTCTTCGACGCTCCAAGGGAACATGCCCTCGCGCGTGGCAGTACCGGCTGCATAGTGGGAGGTCATAACCGGGCTATAGGGCGGCGTATCCGTATTGGAGAACACCATAACTTTATCTGGATACCCCGACGTGCGCAGCGCAATCAACGCGTTTACCGCCGCGGCGCCATATCCAATAATTGCCACCGTTTGGGACATAGAAGCTCCTCTCTTCAGGTGGCTTCATTATACCGAAAAGCAAGAAACCCCTTTAATACCCTCGGCAGAATACCTCACCAATACGTTTAAGCGTAACAAGGAAGTACGGAAGCCGATTAGCCAGAGAAAAGCTGAAGGGCACCAGCCTGACGACGCCCATAATGCGAACAGGCCGCCAATGGCTTTTTGGGGGGACAACCATTGACGACCTGTTCAGTGTTTCAGACCGATACCTATATTAGACGCTATCCAATAATAGTCAATATCCAACTTCGAAATTATTGAGATTTTTTCCGCACGGGCTCCCCCACAACGCACGGGACCCGCAAACCTGATACCATGGCTCTCAGCATATTTCCAAAAAGGAGTACCTATGACTAACAAGCTTCTGGCTAAAGAGCCCGCTCAGACCACCATCCTGGTTACCGGCGGCGCCGGCTATATTGGCAGCCACACCTGCGTTGAGCTGCTGAACCTTGGTTATCGCGTTGTGGTTGTTGACGACCTGAGCAATTCCAGCCAGGTTGCCCTTGACCGCGTGCGCACCATCACCGGCTGCCCCGAAGAGCAGCTGAAGTTCTACCAGGCGTCCATCCTTGACCGCCAGGCTCTGAACTGCGCTTTTGAGGAAAATGACGTTGATGCCATCATCCATTTCGCCGGCTTCAAGGCTGTGGGCGAAAGCGTCCGCAAGCCCCTGGAGTACTACTGGAACAACATTTCTGGCACCTTGGTGCTGTGCGACGTTGCCCGTAGCCACGGCGTGAAGAACATCATCTTCAGCTCCAGCGCCACTGTTTATGGCGACCCCGCTTTTGTGCCCATCACCGAGGAGTGCCCCAAAGGCGCAACCACCAACCCCTACGGATCCACCAAGAGCATGCTGGAGCAGGTGCTCACCGACCTCTACATTGGCGACAATGAGTGGAACGTGGTGCTGCTGCGCTACTTCAACCCCATTGGCGCTCACGAAAGCGGCCTGATTGGCGAAGACCCCAAGGGCATTCCCAACAATCTGGTGCCTTACGTGGCTCAGGTTGCCGTGGGCAAGCTGGAGCGCGTTGGCGTGTTCGGCGACGATTACCCCACCCCCGATGGCACCGGCGTTCGCGACTACATTCACGTGGTTGACCTGGCCCGCGGCCATGTGGCGGCCCTGAAGTGGATGGCTGGCAAGATTGGCACCGGCGAACCCATTGGCCTGGGCTCCATCGCAGGCGAGCCCGCCGAAGACGGCAGCCGCCGCGGCGTGGGCATCTTCAACCTGGGCACCGGCAAGGGCTCCAGCGTTTTGGACATCATCCACGCCTACGAAAAGGCCTGCGGCAAGACCCTTCCCTACGTGGTAACGCCGCGCCGCGAAGGCGATATTGCCACCTGCTACGCCGCTTGCGACAAGGCTCGCGAAGAGCTGGGCTGGGTTGCCGAGTACGACCTGGAGCGCATGTGCGCCGACAGCTGGCGTTGGCAGTCCACCAACCCCGATGGCTATCGCGGCGCCGAATACGGAAAATGAGACAAATAGCTCAGGGCAAAATGTCTCACTAGTACGGAAGGGCAACCTCCACGGCACGACCCACGCGGGCAGCAAGCTCCTTGCCAAAGCGCACGCCGGCGGCTTTATCTCCCGCCACGCTGCCATAGTGCTCGGGGATGGCCAGAAGCGGCGCCGGGTTCATGGCAGCCACCAGATCAGCCGCTTCCTCCGCCGTGGTGGTGTAGGTGCCACCCACGGGCACGCACACAATGTCGCACACCACTCCGCGGGCCTCGGGGGTGTTGTCAGTGTCGCCGCATACGTACACGCGGCGTCCGTCGGATTCCACCACGTACCCCACCCACTGGTTATCGCGAGGATGGAAGTTCTTGTTCAGGTTATAGGCCGCTACCACTTCCACCGCAAAGCCGGCAATTTCATGGCTCTCACCAGGAGAAACGGAGACAACACGCTCAGCCGGCGCCCCTGCAGCAACAAGGGCGTCCACCGATTCTGCAGGGGCGGCAAACCACGTGCCCGCCGCGGCAACAGCGCGAATGCTTTCGGGGTCAAGATGGTCGTAGTGGCTGTGGGTCACCAAAACCAAAGCGGCATCAGCCGGCGCGTTTTCAATTTCAAAGGGGTCCACGTACACCACGCCTGCAGCACCGGCAATGCGCACGCTGCTGTGCACGTTGATGGAAATCTGAGGGTTCTGACAAAGAACGGTGGCCATAAGCGCCTCCTAGGTCATAGGGTCTAGTCCAACCAGCCGGCCCATCCCACTTGTGTGGTGCCCGCGCAAGAATCGAGGAACGCCAGCAAATCACCGGAAAGCACCGGACGGGCGTAATAAAAGCCCTGCAGCATATCAACGTTCCACGCAATAAGCAGGTCGGCTTGCTCCTTAGAGCTTACACCTTCTGCCACCACCTTTTTGCCCAGATGATGCAGCACGTCCACAATTCCACGGTAGAAGCGAGCGGCCTGGGGGTCGCCGGGAATGCCACGCAGCAGCGACATATCAAGCTTCACGCCGTCAAGGGGCACACGATTGATTATCTCCAGGTTGGCGTAGCCGCTGCCAAAGTCATCCAGAAAAATGCGACAACCCGCCTCGCGCAGGTGGTCAATAGCGCCTCCCAGCGACTCCATCTGCAGCGACAGCACTGATTCGGTAATCTCAAACGTGAACACGCTGGCAGGAACAGCGTGGCGTTCCATGCATTCCAGCAGCTCATCGGCAAGACGCTCGCTGGCAAAATCCAGCGCCGAAAGGTTGAACTTCACGTCAACGATATTGCGCTCGACAAAATAGGGGGCGTTTTCTTCCATGAAGGCGCACAGCCGCTCAAACTGCATGATGGTCAGTCGATGGATGCTGCCCGTCTTTTCAGCCAGGTCAATGAAAAGATCAGGGGGAATGTATGACCCATCGGGGGACTTCAGACGCGTTAGCACCTCGCAGCTGGCAAAGGCCGTAATGGGGGCCGCATCCCTTTTCGAGCCACTGTTCCCTTTCCTGCGGCGTACCTCAATAAGGGGCTGCAGGGCAATTTCAAAGGAGTTGTTTTCCACCGCATCCTTTAGCACCACGCTGGCCTCTTGGTAAGCGCGGTATTCAGAAATAAGGGCCTCATCTGCGTCGATGATCTGCGTTCTGTCATCGCGATGAGACAAAACGTAGCCAATCATGGCTTCCACATCGGTGGCTTTGGTCACCCGCACGGCATTGCTGATGCGCACAATACGGCCATCCGCGCGAACCTCAACGCCCCGCACCAAATGGTAGCGGCTCAACCATTCAAGCACCACGCCTTCAATATAAGTGGCATCGCTTTGACGATAGGTGATAAGAGCGGCCGTGGGGCCCTCAAGGCGATACACGTGGCCCCCCGACGAGATGCCCATGAGGTTGCTGGACATGCGCGCAAACAGGTCAGATACCGCTTTGCTGCCCAGAAGGCTGTGCAGATGCTGACGGTTGGACAAAGAGAGCACCGTGATATTGAAGTAATCGCCGCGATTGGTCAGCGACGCCACGCGGCGGCGAAACTCGCCCTGGCTGAGCAGGCCCGTTTCGGCATCGCGCATGTCAGTGGAATACAGCATGGCCATGTACAGCAGCAGCGTGCCCAGCACCGCCGCAAAACCCGTCACCGCAACGGAAGCAAACAGGGCCTGCATAATGGCCGTGACAAAAGTTAGCACCACCGTGGTGCCCACGGTAAGCAGGTCCACGAATCGCACGTAGCGGGCTTCGTGAGCCATGAGAATCAGGCAGCATAGGCCGTATACGCCGTTTTCGAAAAACAGGAAGGGACGCAGCATGCCGTATGCGTAGGCGTGAGTTTCCGGATCAAAGGAGAACACCCAGCCCGTTATGGGCGTGGTAATAACAATTGCCAGGGCAATAAAGCAGAAAATGCCTGATCCAATGACGAAAGCCTTCTTCTCTTTGTGCAGGAAGCCCGTCAGGTAAATGCAGTACACAAACAGCAGGTAGGCCAGGCAGGCCTGCGCCATATAGAGCACCACGTCGGCCAGATACAGGGCAATGAGGGAGTGCTGGGCCGAGCGCTGGATGAACAGCGACGCAACAATGTCTGCGCCGGCGTCCAAAAACGAGAAGGCCATGAAGCCGTACAAAAGGCGGGGGCCGCAGCCTTTAAAGGTGGTGTGGGTGGCCACAGCGTGAATCGCCATGCAAAGACAAATAATCAAGGCGGCAAAAAGCAGGTCAAGATTATAGGTTACGCTCACTTCGCCTCCTTCGTTATCCCAGTTCATGTGCGTTTGCCGGCAAATAAGCGCATATTGGCGCATATTGAAAGAGTGTATGGGCAGCCGCTCCGTTTTCACTCCGTTTAAGCATGGTATAGCAAAACCACTCACAAAAAAAGTCAAACACCCCCTTCCCACTCTGCGAATAAGTGTTAAGGTGTATACATGTTTATTTTTGCTGCACATATCACTGCTGGGGAAACTGCTGGCGCAGTTGCACGCGCACGCTGGGCAGAGCAGTGCGGCGAAAGTTGCGCCATCATGAGCGCTCGCTGGGCTGAGCAGTGTGCTGCTGTACTGTCTGCCGGCTGGGCCGAGGAGTGTTCTGAGGCTTCTGTTTTACCCCATCTCTATCATCGATATTAATAGCACGCGGGTTTCGCCGGTGCTATTTTTTATGCACCAATTCCCGCGTGCATCGTTGTCTGATAGGCCCATTTTGTTAGTTTGACCTGCGTTTTTTCCGCGGGTGAAAAGGAGGGGAAGAAATGATTGCAAAAATTTGTTTAGTAGTCATCTTCTTTGGTGTTGCAATTGGCGTAGGTATCTACTGCAAGAAATACACCAACGGAGTTGACGGCTTCGTTCTGGGTGGACGAAACGTAGGCGCTTGGATGAGCGCATTCGCCTTCGGCACCAGCTACTTCAGTGCTGTTGTGTTCGTTGGCTACGCCGGCCAGTTTGGCTGGAAGTATGGCTTGGCTGCTTTCTGGGCTGGCCTGGCAAATGCCCTGATTGGCTCCTTGATGGCCTGGTGGATCTTGGGTCCCCGCACCCGCGAGATGACTCATCGCATTGGCGCCACCACCATGCCCGAATTCTTCGGCAAGCGCTATGAATCCAAGGCCCTGCGCATTGCTGCCGCAGCCATCATCTTTGTGTTCCTGATCCCCTACACCGCTTCTGTTTACAACGGACTTTCCCGTCTGTTCGGCATGGCATTCGGCCTGCCTTACGAAGTGTGCGTTATTGCAATGGCAGTGATCACCTGCATATACGTAGTTGTAGGCGGCTACATGGCCACCGTTGTTAACGACTTCCTGCAGGGCATTGTCATGCTGGTTGGCATTGTTGCCGTTATCTTTGCTGTTATGGGCGCAAACGGTGGCTTCATGGAAGCCATGACCACCCTGTCTCAGGTAGACGGCGGCACCGGATTCCAAGGCGTGTTCACCAGTATGTTCGGCCCCGATCCGGCTAACCTGCTGGGCGTTGTGATTCTGACCTCCCTGGGTACTTGGGGTCTGCCTCAGATGGTGCAGAAGTTCTACGCCATCAAGGATGGTCCCGCAATTAAGCAGGGCGCCATCATCTCCACCCTGTTCGCCGTTGTCATCTCCGGCGGCTGCTACTTCCTGGGTGGCTTCGGCCGTCTGTACGGTGACCAGATTGCTTACACTCCCGCTGGCACTCCCGTGTTCGACTCCATCATCCCCACCATGCTGAGCACCCTGCCCGAGGTTCTGCTGGGCCTGGTTATCGTTCTGGTTCTTTCCGCTTCTATGTCCACTCTGGCTGGCCTGGTTCTGAACAGCTCCTCCACCCTGACCCTGGACTTCGTTGAGGGCAACGTCGTCAAAAGCATGGACGAGAGGAAGCGCGTTCTGTACATGCGCGGCTTCATTGTAGTGTTCATTGCCATTTCTGCTGGTATCGCCCTGGTGCAGTACCACTCCACCATCACCTGGATTGCTCAGCTCATGGGCATTTCTTGGGGCGCTCTATCCGGCGCTTTCATTGGCCCTTACCTGTGGGGTCTGTACAGCAACAAGATTTCCAAGGCTGCCGTTTGGACCAGCTTCATCTTCGCTGTTGTACTGACTTCCGGCAACATGATCGTAAGCCTGGCTGGCGGCACCCCCGCTCTGCAGGCC
>JAQXTF010000027.1 GCA_029219345.1 Eggerthellales bacterium | reverse complement strand
CGACGGTGACGCTTGGCCTCAACCGGTTCAACACCGTCCGGTCGGCGAGTGTCGACGAAGACTATGCGGGTTTCGAGATAAATCCTGAATCCCTGCGCGGGCTGCAGTACGAGGATGCCCTCGAGGCGCTTCTGCAGCAGGTAGACGCAGAGGGAGAACCCGGTGCAATCGTTATTTCGGTAACCTGCGGCAATGCCGGCCAGACAGACCGGATCAACAACTGCAACGCCGAGCGACTGCGACTGCACGGACATGCCGACGGCATGGCTCAAGGTAGCCAAAACGGGCAGTATCACGGAAACGGCAGCGGTTACGGGAACAGATACGGCCAGACCGATTGAGCCAGGTGCCCGCGCGCCTGGTTTTCGGCTTTAGCCGCTATCCCTTGAAAGACGCCTTCCAGGCGTCGAACTCCTCTTGGCTAATGGAGCCTTCTGCCAACTCTCTTTCCTTGCTGTCCCATGCCTGAATAGCGTAGACGAATTTCTGGGATGCGGCCGTCCTGCGCGTATCCAGGATGAGGGAGATTCCGCTCTCATCAACATGCGGCGTAAAGCCGTATTTCTCGTCAAGCGCGAAGAGCAGTTCCAGTGCTTCGCGGGCAGAGCTGACTTCTATTCCGCGAAGCGACTCCGGCGCCACATTGAGAGCACCGCCGATTCTTTTTATAACATCAGAGCTCGGCTCTCGTTTCCCAAGTTCATACATGCGGATAGCCTGCTCGGACAAGCAGACCATTTCGGCAAGCTGCTTTTGAGTGAGCCCAGCAGCCTTTCGCTGATGCTTTATTTGCTCAGAAGTAATCACAAAAACTCTCCTATTGCTCCTTTTGGCAAGCAGCAAAGAACACGAAAGAAGCCCCAAGACAGAGAAAGATAACTTTGACATCGAACACGACACCGCAGGGCAGTACCCCTGCCTTGCGGGATTACATATGTCCTTGAAATACTTATCCAATTTCACAAGAAATCCCTCCTGCCAATTATTCTGACAGGAGGGACTGTTGTAAGAGTGATAAGCACACTTATATGAATTTATTTTGCTCTTTTCTTTCTACCGTATCCCGTTGTTCCGATCACGCCTGCTCCGCTCACAAAGAGAAGTGCGATCCACAATGCCATATGGCTGTTGTCGCCGGTCGCCGGGGTGTCTGTACCGGGCTTCGCAGCCAGCTTTTCCATCGCGGCCGTTTCGACATAGCCGCAGACCGTGCAGGTGTGTTCCTTCTCGCCCACGGCGGTCTGGGTGGCTTCCTTGGTCACCTTCCAGTCACCGTATTTATGGAGCTCCTTGTTCTGCACATCCTTGCACGCGCATTCGTCCCAGTGGTGTGTGGCGTCGTGCTTCAGCTCATACTCGTGCTCATGCGCGGTGTAGACGTTTGTGAAGCTCATCTCGTCCAAGGGCCCTGCGTTAATATCCACCGCATAGGATAAGCCGTCCCCTGTATCCTTGATGTATGCGGGCTGTATGAGCAGAGAATAAAGCACTCCGCCGACAGACCTCGCGGCTATCTCCTGCTGATATAGGCGCACGGCCCAGACCGTATCATCAATAGTCCAGTTCTCCTCGCCGTCGTCTTTCTGACGCACGAAAGCTAACTCGCCGAGCATCTTATCAAGCTGCCTGTAGGGGCCAGTGACGGTTAGCTCGCCTTTATATTCGCCTGCGCCGTCTGTGTCTACCGAAGCGGTGACTTTTATATCGTCAAAAATAAGCTCATTGCCCATGCTGCCTAAGAGCATCAGCTCGAAGCTCTTTGCGTCGGGCTCAGCGTTGTCGCCAAGCGCCACAGTTGTGGTGAAGGGAGCGGTCACGGTGATTATCTCATCCCACACGGGATAAAGAGTCACGTCCGCATCCGCGGAATATACGCCGCCGAGCTTATAGAATTTTCCCTCTTTATCCTCCCAGCCGTACTGGACGAAGCCATCCTTGGTGAAAGTCTCGCTTGAAAGCGTATAGTCCACACCGTGGGTCTTTGTGCCCGAAGCGATGCCGCCCTCGCCCTCGCCGCCGTCATAGGTGATATTATAGGTAATCGGCTTGAACCCGGCGTAGAGGGTGAGGTTTTCGGTCACAGCACTGTCAAAGCTGTACGGCTTGGTGAGTTCCGCGTCGGTGAACCAGCCCGTGAAGTCGTGGTGCTCCTTTGCGGGATCGGCGGGCTTCAGTGCCGGTGCGGAGTCGATCCCCACGAAGTACTGGCTTGGGATGGAGCCACTGCCACCGTTTAAGTCAAAACTTACAGTGTGATACGTACCCTTCACATTACCGCCTATAATGCCGCCGTAGTAGACGCCGTAGCTGATGATGGGGGGATAGTCGAACTTGCCGGTGACCGGGTCATAGAACTTGGTGCAGCCGTCGATGCTTGTAGCACGCATAATCATTCCGTCGTGTTCAAAATGAACCTTGCCTTTCACCGTGCCGCCATTTGCTATGATTGTTGCCTCTTTTTCTAACCGGAAAGCCTGAGTGTCACCGTTTGCTGTACTGCTCTCGATGGCGCCGCCGTTCATGATAAAAGACATATTTTCTTTAACTAACACGCCGCCAGCTGCTCCGCTGCGAATGGTGCCGCCATTCATGGTAAAAATTTCATTATCGATACATACATGGCCGCCGGTGATCACACCACCGGCCGGCAGGGAGGCGTTTTCACCGGTGTGCGTTGCACCCGGGTTGCTGTCCATCAAAGTCACTTTACCGCTTTTGTGGAAATTCAAATTCCAATTTATCGCACCCGCCAATTGCAACGCCGCTCGGCCCGAATCGGCGCGGCAAGGCTCGTTTCCCAATCCTTTCGGGGACCGATCGGGAGGTTTCAGCCGTTTTCCCAGGTGAAAGACTCGTGGTAAAATTTTTACCAGCGATAATTCAATTTACCTTTCCTATCTCTGTGCTGATTACAAGCTAGTAGCTCCCTATTTATGCAGATTGAAAAGCCTCTTTGCGAAGGCATAGCCATGGCGCAGGATGGGTTATTTCAAGTAAAAGCAAAACTGAGATTCATTGCTCATCTTTGTAGCTATTAAATTCGTCAATATCCTGAACAGTATTCAAAGGAAAGCTCGACTCCCTCTCTGCCACCAGCAAACAAAAAGGCTACCCCGTAAGGCAGCCTTTCGTCTACTTAGAGTAACTCTAACTTAGTCAATCTTCAAAGCTTCAAATGCTTTCACCCATTCGCCAGGAAGCCTCTTCTCGGTTTCCTCGGACCAAATCAGGTTAATGCGAGCCTCGGGCAGCTTGTCAGCAATAGGCACGAAAGCAACGCGATCATCGTAATGGCTGCGACGCTGACTGAGAACCATGGATACGCCAAAGCCAGATTCAATCTGCAGAACCAAGCCGTCAACGTCATCGCAATAAGCAGACTGAGCCATTTCGATGCCTGCCTTCTTGAAGATGTCCACGAAGAACATGTTCATGGAAGCCATGGTCTTGGGCGAAGGGATAATAACGCTTTCTTGAGCAATCTCCTCCAGAGTAACCGATTCCATCTTGGCGAAGGGATGATCCAAGGGACAAACCAATTCATAAACATCGCGGTCGATGCAAACGGTCTTGTAGCCATCATACAGACGGTCTTCAACAACAATGCCTACCGCAACATCAATGTCTTCACTTTCGAGCTCTTCGCGCAGCTGCAAATGCATCAAGGGCTTGTAAACAGGGGTGATGGTCGGTGCAAACTTACGCAGAGCGCGGGTGATGTAAGGGCTTTCGTCGTTTGCGGCATCATAACGAGTACCAATAACCATGGTACGCATAGGCTTACCCTTAGCTTTATTCAGCTGGCTAATGGTGTCTTCATAATCGCGCTCGATACGATGTGCGCCGCGAGCGAAAATTGCGCCGAACTTGGTCAGTTCAATCTCGTTACGGTTATTGTTGATAAACAAGGAAGAGCCCAGTTCTTCTTCCAAATTGGAAATGCTTTCGCAAAGCTCTTCAACGGTAATGAACAGCTTGCCGGCAGCCAATTTGTAGTCCAGCTTATCTGCCAAGGTAAGGAAATCGGTAATATCAGAAATGCGCATTGATCCTCCTGAAAGAAAAGAGATATCTATACAAGTAGTTTTATTATATCCTGCTCCCCTACTATCTTGCCCCAAAGTAATGGCAAAAAAAGTGAGCGGAAACTAAGCTTTCCAAACCAAACCTTTAAAACGTTTTATCAGTTTATATAGTGGTCCTTCCATTGCCTTTTCCACCGCACTCATCTGAGAAGGAATGTCTATGTGCTGCGGGCAATGCTTTGCGCATTTACCACACTTAATGCAAAGACCAGCATTTTTAGGCTCTTGAACCAAAGCGGTGTTTTGAATATAGCTCATAGTGCCCGCCATCCAGCCCTCGCCAAATTTGGTGTTATAAGCTCTGAAGCAAGTAGGAATGTCTATACCCTTGGGACAAGGCATGCAATACCCGCAACCGGTACAAGGAATCTTTTCCTTTTCGCGAATTGCAGCAATAGCCTTATCGTAAACAGCATGCTCATCCTGGGTGAGCGAATTCGCTTGCGCCTCCCCTGCTAATTTGCAATTCTCAACAACTTGAACCATTTCGTTCATACCCGAAAGCACACAGGTTACCTCAGGCAAATCATACAGCCACCGCAAGGCCCAAGAGGCCATAGAATAAGGCTCCAAACCTGCAGCAACACGCTTTTCATTAGCTTCCTTGAAAGCCCTTTTGGCCCCATCGGGAAGATCGTTTGCCAATCTGCCGCCACGTAAGGGCTCCATAATAATAACCGGCAATCCTTTACTTGCCGCATAAAAGAGACCGTCAAGACCCGCCTGAGAGCCCGCATCAAGATAATTTAGCTGAATCTGGCAAAACTCCCAATCGAATGAATCCACAATACGGGGAAAGTCTTCGCGACCACCGTGGTAAGAAAAACCAATTCGCTTAATTACGCCAGATTCTTTTTTCTGGCGAATCCAATCAATGACACCAAGATCAATGCAACGCTGCCAAGCATCGTAGCTGGTAATCATGTGCATCAGGTAATAATCGATGTAATCAGTTTGAAGGCGCTTGAGCTCATCCTGAAAAATCCTATCGAAATCGGCCAGGTTCTTGCACATATAATGAGGCATCTTCGATGCAATGAGCATCTTTTCCCTATTGTTGTTCTTAGAGGCAAATTTTCCTACCGCCTCTTCGCTACCAGGATAGATATAGGCGGTATCAAAATAGTTAATTCCCTGGTCAAGGGCATATTGCAACTGTTCTTCAACTTTTTCTTGATCAATAAAACCCATCTTACGAGAAAAACGCATGCATCCAAAACCCAGCAATGACAACTCTTCCTCAATGTGTTGTGCGCTACGGTATTGCATTTATGCCTCTTTTCTTGAGAAGTTTTGTCTAGTCCATTTTGGCGTAAAATAAGAGACGTGAATATACTTTTAGGCATTTCAACATAAAGTCATGGGAAGGATTCACTATGAACATGGACATTGTTGCAAGCAAGGAAGACGTTAAAACGAGCATTCAGCTGATCAAGAACGATAAACCAACTTTGTGGCTTATAGGCGCCGTGGCTTTGGAGGTCACCGCCGACATCGCTTTGGCAATGGGAGCCTTCAAGCTTCTAAAGCTTTTGAAGAAATAGCCTCTCCCCTATTCATAATCATCTACCAAAAAGGCCCCTCAATGAGGGGCCTTTTCTCGTTTGACGCAATATTGGCTTTAGCCACCAAATACAGCCAGCATAAAGCCTGCAGCAACTGCAGAGCCAATAACGCCAGCCACGTTGGGACCCATTGCATGCATCAGCAGGAAGTTCTGAGGGTTAGCCTTTGCGCCTTCAGTTTGCGCAACGCGAGCAGCCATAGGAACAGCAGAAACACCTGCGGAACCAATCAAAGGATTGATCTTGCCACCAGAGAGCTTGCACATGATCTTGCCCAACACCAGGCCGCCGATAGTAGCGAACTCAAAAGCAATCAGACCAAGAACGATGATGAAAATGGTCTGAGGAGTCAGGAAACGCTCAGCAACAGCAGTTGCACCAACGCTCACAGCCAGGAAGATGGTAACGATGTTCATCAGAGCATTCTGAGCGGTATCGGACAAGCGCTCGGTAACGCCAGACACGCGGAACAGATTACCCAGCATGAGGCAACCCAGAAGCGGTGCAACGCTGGGAAGCAGCAAGCACACAAAGATGATAACAATGATGGGGAACAGAATAAGCTGCTTCTTCGAAACGGGGCGCAGCTGCTCCATCTTGATCTTGCGTTCTTCCTCGGTAGTAAGCAGACGCATGACAGGAGGCTGAATCAGAGGAATCAGAGCCATGTAGCTATATGCGGCGATAGCAATGGGGGCCAGATAATCAGGAGCCAACTTGGAAGTCAGCCAAATAGCCGTAGGACCGTCCGCGCCACCGATAATGCCAATAGAAGCAGCAACATTAGGCTCGAAATTGAACAGGCCAATTGCCATTAGAAATGCAGCAAAGATACCAAACTGCGCTGCTGCACCCAGAAGCAGAGACTTGGGGTTAGCCAGCAGAGGAGCAAAGTCGGTCATAGCGCCTACGCCCAAGAAAATCAGGGAAGGATAAATGCCGGCTTTAACACCGATATACAGAATATCCAGCAAGCCGCCTTCATGGAAAATGGTCGTCAGATCAACCGTACCGGCAATATAGCCATCCCACAATTCGGGATGATACAAGCCCGAACCGGGCAGATTGGAAAGCAGCATACCAAATGCAATGCCAACCAAAAGCAACGGCTCGAATTGCTTTTTAATACCTAAGAACAGCAACAGGCATGCGATAACAATCATGACTACCGGGCCAAGGCAGGCAATCAAATTGTCAAGCAGCTCTGCGGAGCTATTCCAGGCAAACAGCTGGGCAATACCAGTGGTGCTGCCCAGGTTTCCAAGAATTTCCAGAATCTTATCCACGGTAATGCCCCTAGATAGTCATGATGGGGTCGTCGGTGGCTACCACGGCGCCCTTATCGGCAATAATCTGCTGCACGGTGCCCGCACAAGGAGCAACAACGTCAACGTTCATCTTCATTGCTTCCATAACGGCAACAACCTGGCCGTCAGCAACAGCGTCGCCCACCTTAACGTTGATAGAAACAATGTTGCCAGGCATGGGGGCAGGAACAGGGGTACCGGAGCCAACGGCTACGGGAGCAGCGGCAGCAACGGGTGCTGCAGCGGCAGCCACAGGAGCCACGGGAGCGGCAGCAGGAGCAGCTGCAGCAGGAGCCTTGGCCTCGTATTCGTCGAGGATCATGGCTTCGCCAGCCTCAACTTCCACCTCAAAGGTGCGATCTTTCAGGGTAACAATGTACTTCATTATTTAACCTCTCGAATGCTGATGAACCTAAGCTCATTAAGGGGCTTCTTCAATTCGTCGGCCACAATGGCCATAATCATTGCGGCATCGCGCAAGTCAGTATCGTACAGCTTGATGTCGCCAGCAGTACCAGGTGCCAAAGCCTTGGGTTTCTCGGGAGCCGGTGCAGCAGGAGCTGCAGCAGCCTTTTCAGGCGTCTTGTCGGTTGCAGCAATCAAAACCTTAATAACGCCCATAAGAAGCATCAGTGCGAAGAACACCACCAAGATGCCCACCAGGGAGTAAATAGCAGCTTGAGCGAAAGTCATTATTCCTCCATCGGCTTAATGCTGTAGGTGACAACCTTCTCTTCAGCTTCCTTGCGAGCCTTAAAGAAGTTCTCAGCAACCTGCGGGAATGCGATGTAAGTAAGAACATCTTCCTCGCAACGAGCAATATCGCCCAGCTCTTCTGCAGCCTTTTCGAAAACATCGGTGGGAAGAGTATCGGCGTAACGACCCTCCAGCGGCTTTTCGTCGCCGAGAATCTTGGTCAGAATTTCGGGATCGATAGGAGCAGGAGTCTTGCCGTACTCGCCGCGGCAGTATGCCTTAACCTCATTAGAAACGTTCTTGTAGCGCTCACCGGTAAGAACGTTGTTTACAGCCTGATTGCCAATGATCTGAGAAGTGGGAGTAACCAGAGGAGGATAACCCATATCCTTGCGAACGCGAGGAGTTTCCTTCAAAGCTTCTTCGTACTTATCCAATGCATTCATCATCTTCAGCTGGGACAGCAGGTTGGAAAGCATGCCACCAGGAATCTGATGCTCCAGGCAAGCAGCATCGGTGCCCATGGAGATGGGGTTCAAGGTGCCATCTTCCAGATATTCACCGCGCACGGCCTTAAAGTAATCAGCCAGCTCAAAGAGAATCTTGGTATCAAGGTCAATCTGATAACCCATTTCCTTCAAAGCAATTGCCAAAGTTTCAGTAGCGGGTTGAGAAGTACCACCGCTCATGGGGCCAATTGCAGTATCAATAACATCGGCACCAGCCTCAACAGCCTTCATGTAGGTCATGAAAGCAGTGCCCGTGGTGGAATGGGTGTGTACAACCAAAGGCAGGTCAACAGCAGCCTTGATACCGGAAACCAGATCATATGCGTTCTGAGGAGTCAGAATGCCAGCCATATCCTTAATGCAGATAGTCTGAACGCCCATGGACTTCAGCTCTTCAACCATCTTCACATAAGCCTCAATGGTATGAACAGGGCTCGTGGTGTAGCTGATGGTACCAGAAGCAATGGCGCCAGCTTCCAGAGCTGCGTCTACGGCAACCTTCAAGTTCTCAAGGTCATTCAGAGCATCGAAAATACGGATGATGTCGATACCATTGCGAACGGAAGCTTTAACGAAGCGACGAACTACGTCATCGGAATAATGCTTGTAACCCAGGATATTCTGGCCGCGAAGCAGCATCTGAAGCTTGGTGTTGGGCATAGCCGCACGCAGCTTACGCAGGCGCTCCCAAGGATCTTCATTCAGATATCGAAGACAAACGTCAAAAGTTGCACCGCCCCAGCATTCTGCAGAATAGTATCCAGCTTGGTCGATCTTGCTCAGTACGGGTTCCATCTTGTCAAAGGACAGACGGGTTGCAATGAGGCTCTGCGAGGCGTCGCGAAGGACAGTCTCAGTAAAACCTACTTTTTGTTTGGTCATTTCACTACCTTTCCTAATGAATAGTGTTTATATTCTATCGTGGAATAGCAATTTCAACCCGTGTTTTCGCGCAAGCGTTACGTTTGCCGCCTTAAGCGCGAACAAGGCGCTACAATATGCAAAAAATGTGTAGAAATCGAAGGGTTCTCATGACAAACTCCCCCGCTTATCAGCCTCTTACACCCAAGTTGCTCATGCAGCTTGCGGCCCCCCATACTTGGCCTGCCGCCCTGATGCCCACGCTGGTGGGAACGGCTTTAGCTATCCATCATCAAGGATTCGCGTCGGGGACCTTGGTTCTGGCCGTGCTGGTTATTGTCATGCTTATGCAATCTGCCGTGAACACCCTTAACGATTACTTCGATTTCAAAAAAGGCGCCGATACCGCAGAGAACCAGATGGATAAAAACGACGCCGTCTTGGTTTTCAACAACGTGAACCCTAACCACGTTAAGTACTTTGCCTTTGCCCTGATTGCCTTCGCGTTTTTGCTTGGCGGTTACGTTATCTATCGCGCAGGTTGGATACCTCTGGCCCTGGGAATTGTCGGTGCGGCTGTTCTGTACCTTTATTCTGGTGGACGCCTGCCCATTTCTTATTTGCCCATCGGAGAATTCGTCAGTGGTTTCACCATGGGCACTCTCATCATGCTGGCCACCTATCAAGCTCTGACTTTGGAATTTTCCCTGCTGGTCATCGCAGAATCCATTCCGGTGCTTATAGGTATTGGACTCATTTTGATGACCAATAACACATGCGACATTGAAAAGGATATTGAGGCCAAAAGAAAAACCTTGCCTGTGCTTTTGGGCCGCCAAAAAGCACGCCAGGTCTATCATGGGGCGTTTTACACCATGGTTGCTTTGATTTGCCTTTACGGATTGTTGCTCTTTACTTCGGGAACCATAATGATTCCCCTATTCATTCTGGCCCTCTACCCCTTTGGCAAAGCGCTTTGCGCAAACCCGCTTATTCTTCAAAGCCGTGTGTCTGCCATGACGCAAATTCTTTCCGTCAATGTAATTTGCGGAGCCTTTTATGCCGTCATCGTGCTAACGGGAAGCAGCTGCGTATTAGTGCTTTAATTACTGCCAGATAATAGGCTCCAAACGTCCCACTTCGTCCATGACGCGGTGGGCGTACTTTTTCATGTCAAAACATTCAAGCAGGTCAGAAGGGGTAACCGCCTCTTCCCTTTCAATAATCTTTCCCACGTAAGCGATATGCCCCATCAGGGCTTCAACGGTGCCAAAGGTCTCTAGCATAAGGTCGATTGAGGCATCTTTATCGCGCTTGGAAAGACGTTTTCCCTGCTGATTCACCAGCAGCGGAACGTGGGCATACGTAGGCGCTGGATACCCAAGCTTTTCCAGGATAAACATTTGCTGAGGCGATGACGTAATAAGGTCATAGCCACGAACAACCGAATTAACTCCCTGGGCCCCGTCATCCACGGTTACCGCCAACTGATAGGCAAACATTCCGTCAGCTCGGCGAATGAGAAAATCGCCGCATTCATAGGCGAGATTCTGGCTGAAAGCGCCTTGCACCTGGTCGACAAAAGAATAGGTTTCATCAGGCACAATCAAGCGATAGGACGGATTTTTATCCAACGATTTAACCGCCCGTTCTTCTTCAGTGAGATGCTTGCACGTGCCGACATACACCCATTTCTCACCCAAATGAGGTGCCGAAGCTGCAGCTTTCAAGTCTGAACGAGAACAAAAGCATGGGTACACACCGCACTCAGCCTCAAGCTTGCGATACGCCTGCTCATAAGCTTCATCGCGGTTGTGCTGATAATAGGGACCCTCATCCCAAGTGAATCCAAGCATCTCATAGTCGCGCATTACCTGCGAGATATAGTCTTCCTTGGAGCGATCCCTATCAAGATCTTCAATGCGAAGGATCATCTTGCCGCCCTGGGATTTAGCGATAAGCCATGCCACCAACGACGCATAAATGTTGCCCGCATGCATACGGCCCGTGGGAGAAGGGGCAAACCTTCCCACCACGGGCTCGTTACGCTTCAAAGAATCTGTTTCGTTTTGAAATGCCAAAATAGATATTAGTTAGTTTTCCAAAGCAAAGGCACGACCATTGCGGAATGCCTTCAGGTTGGTATCGATGGTCTTGGGAGGAACGCGCTTTGCAATTGCCTCTTCCCAGATTGCAGAATCGAAGTCCAAGAAGGCAGAAAGAGCGCCCAGCAAAGCAACGTTGCTTGCTTTTGCGGTGCCAGCTTCTTTTGCAATTTGAACAGCGGGCATGAGAAGAGCACCCTCGGCAGCAAGGGTCTCATGAGCTCCCTTAGGCATCTTCTGAGCACCGATAAGGACGGTAACAGGGGTAATAGTCTCATCGGATACCAGCATTTTGCCGCCTTCCTTCAGATAAGGAAGATTACGCAAAGCCTCAGTGGTCTCAAAAGAAATGATATAATCGCTATCGCCCAAATCGGCAACCATGGAATCAACCGATTCACCAAAGCGAACCGTGGTAGTCACCGAGCCGCCACGTTGTGCCATACCGTGAATTTCGGAAATCTTCACGTCAAGGCCGGCAGCAATGGCAGTGCGGGCCAGCAGGTCTGCAGCAAGGATGGTACCCTGACCACCAACGCCGCACAGAAGAACCGTCGTAGTAGACATATTACTTACCTCTTTCTACGCAATGTTGTTGGTGGGAACCAGCTGTTGAATGGCCTTGGAGCCACAGTACTGGGCGCACTGGCCGCAACCAATGCACATGGATTCGTCAATAGCTGCGATACCCTGCTCATTCTTGGAAATTGCGGGGCAGCCAAGGGTGTTGCAAACACCGCATCCAACGCAATCGGCGGTTACGGAGTAAGCAGCTTCATGCTGCTTGGTCAGCAAAATGCAGGGATGACGGAAGATCAGCACCGAGAGCTCATCGGAAGAGGTGGCTTCCTTCAAAGCCTTGCGCACTTCCTTAACGCTATAGGGATCGATAACGCGAACGTCTTCAATACCCAAAGCGCGCACGACTCCTTCAAGGTCAAGCTCGCGAGAAGGTCTGTTTTGCAAGGTGATGCCATTGAAGGGATTGCCCTGACGACCAGTCATTGCCGTGGTGCGGTTATCAAGAATGCAAACCGTGCCCTTGCCGCAGTTGTAAACCGTGGAAATAAGAGAGCTCAAGCCGGAATGACCGAAGGTGGAGTCGCCGATAACAGAGACAACGGGACGATGGTCGGTGCCTTCAGCGGCAACCTCATAGCCATGAGCCATAGAGATGGAAGCACCCATGTCAATGCAAGCATTCATGGCGTTCAGAGGAGGAAGCGTACCCAAGGTGTAGCATCCAATGTCGCCCATAACTAGAGCCTTCATGCGATTTAGCTCGCGGAAGACCACACGATGAGGACAACCAGGGCACAGCGCAGGAGGGCGACCAGGAAGGTCAGCGGGGGCAGGCTTAATTGCAGGCAATTCGCGGCCAAAGGCTGCCTTGATGATGCCCGCGGTCAATTCGCTTTCGGAAGGAATACCGCAAGGGGCTTCGGAAACGTTGACGCCAGCAGCGCGGACGGCATCGATCATGTAGGTCGAGCCCTCTTCTACCACATACACGGCATCGACGCTTGCCGCAAAAGCAGCCAAAGCCTTCTTGGGCAAAGGCCAGCTCAAGCCCAGCTTGAACACAGAAGCATCGGGCAAAGCAGCGCGCACATGTTGATAAGCTGCGCCGCCGCAGATGACACCAATTTCTTTGGATCCTTCAATGACCTTATTGTAAGGGCAGGTTTCAGCCCACTCAGAAAGCTCGGCAATACGCTGAAGCTGAACAGTACGACGGGGCTTAGCGAAAGCAGGCATCATAACCCATTTAGCGCAGTTCACATCGTAGTTCTTCAATTCAACCTCAACGCGCTCCCCTACCTCAACGGGAGTTTTGGTGTGGGAAATGCGAACGCTGGAACGAATGAAGAAAGGAACATCAAAGCGCTCAGACAGCTCAAAAGCATCCTTGGTGAACTGGTAGGCTTCCTGGGAGTCTGCAGGATCAAGCATGGGGATCTTTGCCGCTGCAGCGTAATAATGGGAGTCCTGCTCATTCTGAGAGGAGTACATACCAGGGTCGTCGGCGGCAAGAACAACCATGCCGCCATGCACGCCAGTGCAAGCAGCGGTAAACAGAGGGTCAGCAGCCACATTAACGCCCACGTGCTTCATGGTAGAAAGAACACGTGCGCCAGCAATGCTTGCGCCTACTGCGCTTTCAACGGCAACCTTCTCATTGGTTGCCCACTCGGCATAAACACCTTCATACTTGCCAAGAGCCTCAAGGGTCTCAGTAGAAGGAGTGCCCGGATACGCGGCGGCAAAGCGAACGCCAGCCTCCCACGCGCCACGAGCAATAGCTTCATTGCCAGAAAGAAGTTCCATATCCGTCTCCTTACGATTCGAACACGAGACAAAACGTACCAATTTGAATGGCATCGCCGTTTTCCAATAATTTAGTATCTACTTCTTGGTTGTTTACCCACAAGCCGTTATAGGAGTTTCGGTCGGTAATAACGTAACCTTTTTCGGTGGAAGCAATAAGGGCATGCTCTCGAGAAACGGTCATATCGTTAAGGAACACGTCGCAATTAGGGCTGCGGCCAACGCTGGAAACCTTGCGCACCAATTCGTATACGCAACCTCGCTGCGGACCGCGAACAACGCGCAAAGATGCCTTCCGTTTCTCTTGAGAATTAATTGGCTCAACCTTTTGCACCGTCACGGGCACAAAAGCCTGGGTGGCCTCTAAATAGTGGTAACCGCAAGATGCGCAGACGTTTTTGCCAGCTTCTCTTTCGGCACCGCATACAGGGCAAAACTCGCTCATAGCATTGCCTCCTTTACAAAGACTACCTATTGATCAAAAGTGGCGTGGTATTAATCAAAACAGAATCTGCAACAGATTTCTCGCCTGAAAAATCTGCCCATAAACGCTCAAACCAAATGACAATGCCCTCAATCATATTAGGTGCGTTTACGTTTTCGCAGCTTATCATTTTAACAGTGGCAACCGTTTCATTGTGTTGTTTGAAATAAATGGTGCCCAATTTGTCTCCCACATGGACATCTTCGGTGATCTTGTCGAAAACAACCTCCTGGGAAATATTTCCCTTCAGGTCAAATACGTGCACCGTTTCATCGGGGTCTTCAACGGTTGCAAGCACGGTCTTGTCGAGCCATCCCTGATGCGATACCGACGCGACAACAGGAACGGTAAGCTCCTGACCATTCTTGGTGATTGTTGTGGTTTGAGTAGAGTTTATGAGATGATAATCTTTCTCGTGACCAAACACCCAATCGAAGAGTATCTCACAATCTGTAAAGCGCTGATACTCCGAAGATGAATTAATCACAACACCAATCAGGGTCTTTCCGTTTCGCTCGCATGCGCCGGCAAAAGAATAGCCGGCAAGCTGGGTAAAGCCCGTCTTGATACCGCAGGCTCCCTCGTATTCCTCCAGCATCTTGTCAGTAGACTCAAGCTCAAGCTCAGTAAGCTCCCCATCGCGGGTAACAGTGATGCGTGCTGTTGGCTGCTTAACAATATCGCGAAATGCCTGAATCTTCATAGCATGAGAGCACATCAGAGCAACATCATGAGCAGTGCTGTGCAAAGAGCCGGCATATTCATCGAAATCCAGGCCATGGGAGTTCTCGAAAAGCGAATTCTCCATTCCCAAAGAAGAGGCTTTTTCGTTCATTTTTGCCGCAAAAGCTTGAACAGGGGTTTGATCTGCGGTTTTCCATTTCTCTCCGAGGGTTTCGGCAATCGCCAAAGCCGCGTCATTGCCCGAAGAAACAAGCATAGCAACCAAAGCCTGGTCCATGGTCATAGCATCGCCCTCTCTCAGGGCTGCGGTAGATTCGCCAATATAGGCAGCAGCTTCGCTTACCACCACCTTGGTATCCATGGTTGATTCTTCAAGGGCAACAATCGCCGTCATAACCTTAGTAATTGAAGCAATCTGGGTCTCCTGATTGGAATTACGCTCGAAATACACATTGCCGTCGGTATCCATGACAAAGGCAAATTGTGCATCAATGCTGGGGCACTGCGCCACCGACAGACCGCGCTCTTCAACCGACTCACCCATTACCAGGTCAGCCAATCGCACATCAGCCAAAGCCGAAACAGGAGACCCCAGCGTCAGTGCAAACGCAAGGACAACCGCCAGTGCGCAGCGGGTAATCTTTTCCCAGCAGAAGCGAATATTCATTATTTACTTATCCTCTTCGTCTTCTTCGGGAATCTCATAACCTTCGCCATACTCAATAATTTCATTGACCGAATCATAAGAAGAACGGAAGCGCTGGAAGGAGATCTGCTCGCCGTTCTTGTCGTATACCGTACGCTCAACGTAAATCGAACGGCCATCGGAGCCATGGGTCTTAATGCGATACGTCTTAGGGGCGAGCTCGGTGTTCTCAACATACTCCTTCTTGTACTTATCGCCCTCTTCCCAGTCGGAAACATACGACTCCACCAAACGTTCGGGAGATACGCCCCAAAGAGTCACCGTCACCGTACCTTCAGTATGAGAGGTGGTGAGCAGAATGTCGGAATCGGTATCATTCGACCAAATCAAATCAAGATCAGGCCAGCTCACCGCAGCATCTCTGCCCGCCGGGTAGGAAGAGTTGTAAATAGTATGATTGTAGCGTCGCTCAATGTAGTATCCGGCTTCATAAGCAGCGTTAAATACCGTTGTGGCCACCTGGCAAATGCCACCGCCGAAAGACGTGCTATAAACGCCTTCCTCAATAACGCCCGCTTCCTTGAAACCGCGCTCCTCATTGCACTCACCGGCGGTTTCGTGGAACGACCAAATTCCACCAGACTTGCAAATGGAGTTATTCAGCAAATCTGCGCAAAGATGGATGTTGAAATTGCGGGTCTCAGTAGAAGACGTGCCGTAGGTATACGACGTGGTGAAACTGGAGATTTCACCAATGAGGCCATAATGCAATGCATCATCGAACGACATCTCGGAAGGAACCGCGGAAGATTGGATGTTGATGGTAACTGCTTCGCCGTCTTCAGCCATTGCGCCTGATTGGGGCTGAGTTTTGCCCGAGCCGAAGAAAGCGGTATTCAAATCTTCAATGGCCTCGTCCACGAGGGGCATCACGCCAGAAGCATCAGTATGAACCGAAACTTTCCCGCCGTCACCCACGGAAAATTGAACCTGAACCACATCTTCCCCGCCGTTGTTCTTCACGTGGGAAAGCAACTCGCTTCTCGCCCTGTCGGGATCAACGTAGGGAATCAGAACCCATTTTCCATCTTGCATCTCAATCTTACTGTTTATCCAGTTGGAAACGGTATTGCGTGTGGCGTTCCAACCGGTACCTTCATAGATGAAGTTGGCGCCATCGGCAATTGCCGCATTCACCTGATCAACAACTTTGAGAGCGTCCTCCTTGGTGATACGTATGGGCGCAACTTCAGGCTGAGCCACAAAGCCGTAAGGCTCCTCATCAAGGTTGAAAAAACCGCTAATAAGATTTTGTTTAAACTGGGCCTCGTTAACCATCATGCCATCATGGCCAATGGATATATAGCATTCGCCATCTTCCAGCCAAATGTCATAATCTTCGCGCTGATAGCCAACAGTATTGTTCACTTCATCAAGGAATTCTTTGTAAGCGTCGCCAAATTGGAACACCGGGTCAAGCTGCCTGCCAACAATAAAAGCAGCAAGGCGAGAGAAGATGCTCGTAATACCATGAGCCTCTTCAACAGCCTTCACTGCGCTGGCACGCTCGTCAAAAGAGGCAGACACCGTTTCAGGAAACACCGACCACATCAAACGCTGGTCGCGGTCTTCCTCAACGGAAATCAGGTCTTCATTACCAACCTCAGAAACACCCGTTTCCTCAACCAGAGCCTTTGCTTCTTCGCTTACAAAGACGCGAACTTCCTTCTCTTCGTACGTGCCCCCATAAGTGGTTTCCAACAAAGAAGCAATCTCGTCAACCGTCTTACCGCCGCAGTCCACCACACCAATGCGAACGCCCGAATAGGCCTTGTCGTGATTCATAACATGATCTACCAGGCCAAAGACAAGAAGAAGTGCAATGATGGCTACAATGATTGTCTTTTTGGAAGAAGATTTAGGAGCCCTAGCTGGAGCACCTGTATTACGCGAACGATTAGGCTGTACCGTTTTTGCGGTATTGCGCGACCCATTCACTGCTCGCGTGGTGCTGCCTTTCGGGCTTGAAGAATGCCGCGGAGCGGTACGAGGGCGAGATGCCCCGGTAGCGCTTCGACTAGACGAAACGCTACAAGTAGGGGTTTTGCGCGAAGAAGACGCAGATCGAGCCGCAGAAGTGCTCACGCTACGGCGTGTAGGGGTCTTCACATGTGATGCGATGGTCCTAGGCTTCTGTTCCATATTATTCAGGCTCGAGTTCGAACGTAGCGTCATTAACTTTATTCGTGGCTGCAGCTTCTTCGGCAAGAGCTTCGTTTCTCAATCGAATACCTTTCCAGATGTAGTACGCCGTCACGAACGCCGAAAGAAGAAGGCCCGCGTAGACAAACCAGATACCCCACGAACAGGTGCCCATAGAGAAACCCGGCAACCAAGAGATATCGAACAAGCCAAGGCCGTTAACCTGCGGCCAATTCAACAGAAGGCCCGCAAAACCAACGAAGAGGAACGTAGTGGCAAACTTACCCGGATAAATAACCGGAACGCGCTTCTTGTAGCGCTTAAGCAGATAGGCGCCAGCGCAAAGAAGAAACAGGTCGCGAATAACGACAAAAGCCACAACCCATATGGGAAGGCGGCCAACAATCATCAGGCACAATACGCCGGCAATCATAAGAGCGCGGTCTACGGCGGGGTCAAGCAATTGGCCCAATTTGGTAACGCAATGGGTGCGGCGCGCAATTTGTCCGTCAATGAAGTCTGTGCATGCGGCCAAAGCGAACACAAAGGTAGCCAAGTAATTGTGACCATCAAGAAGTAGGAACACAAATACCGGCACCAAGCATAAACGCACAAACGAAATGACGTTAGGAATCGTCAGAATTTTATTGCTAACTTCCTCATTTTTTGACACAACTAACTCCCAAGAAAAAGGCCGAGCTGCAAAGCTCGGCCGATTTTTGCATTACCTATAATTTTAGCATTTATTGCGCCTAATAAGCAAAAAGCACAAACTGTTGCTATTCCTTTACCTTTTCAGGAACCTGGTATACATCAGGCTTGGGATCGCGGGCGACAGGCGCATAAGTGGGAGCCATCTCAAGGCAATTCTTGGGGCATTCGCGAACGCAAAAGCCGCACTGAATGCATCGGTACTCGAAGATGGTCCAGGTACGCTCCTTCTTATCCACCGTAATGGTGTGACAAGGGCAACGCTTTTCGCAAATACCGCACAGGATGCAATCGTCTACATGGTTGACAACATGACCCTTGAGCTGGGGATATGCTTCTTTCTTCTGGAAAGGATACTGAGTGGTTT
>JAQXTF010000026.1 GCA_029219345.1 Eggerthellales bacterium | reverse complement strand
GCGATCTCATCGCTCGTCAGCTGGCCAGTTGCGCCGAAGTCCTGGTTTTCCAGAAGCAGGGGCACCTTGTAATAATAGGCGTAGGTGGAAATGGACAGGGCATCCTGGAAGTTGGAGGACATTGCGATAATCACTTCGCTGTTGGGGTTGCCACCAAGTTTCTCGATTTCCTTTGCGCACTCCAGGGAGGTGTCCCAGGCATCGTTGCCGAAAATGCGGCGGCTGTTAACGCCAATGTCCTTCAGGTCGTCGTCAACTTGACCATCGATGGCGCCCGTGCCGCCAATAACGTAAGCGGTCGTTGCACCCAGGCGCTCGATTTCAGCGGCGGTTGCGGGGGTCAGGCCGTTGCGATCGGTCAGCAGGATGGGGCATTCCAGGGTGCCGGCAAGGCCGGTTGCACCCAGAGCATCAGCAAAGTCATCGGCGCGAGCGATAACGACATCGGAAGCGACGTCGAAGCCTTCAGAGCTAATGACGGTAGCGGTCTCTTCGGCGATGTTGCCAGCCAGACGCTTAATCCTTTCTTGATTAACAGTGATGATTGCATCGGTGCCAGCGGTGATGGACATATCGTTCAGGTTGCCTGTCTTGCCAACACAAGAGGTAGAAGCGCTAACAGCGACACGTGCGGTGCCAACAGCCTTGGGCCTAATGGTGATGGAAGCTACTACGAATCGGCCGGTGGAGTCCAAAGTGGTGGGACCAGTCTCTTTGCCGTAGTAGGTTACCGTAATGGAAGATTTGTCATCAGAGATGGCGTAGTCAAAGTTTGCGGAATGAGCACCGGCGGTTACGTCTTCAATCGCAGCGTTGGTGGCGTTTACGTCGATTTGAGCGCATTCAGGGATCGCAGTGCCTGCATTGCCTTCCAAAACAATGTCGACCTTTGCAGAGCCGCCAACAGTTGCCGTTGAACCAGCGGCAACGCAGGAGCCCGCAAGACCGCTCGGTGTCAAACCTTCAGCGAAGGCTGCTGTCGGAACGAGGGCTATAACCATGGCCATCGAGCACAGGAAAGCCAATGCAGCCTTCTTGGCGCTCAATTTCGAAAGGATCATATATGCCTCCTTCTTTTTTTGTTTGTCTAAAATTGCATAAGCGCAAGTCACTCAAGCATAACTTGGCTCCAAGTTACTACTTTTCCTTTTACAACCTAGGACGCGGTTTACAACCTAGGACGCGGTTCCCATTATCTTACAAAACCACTCCAAAAGCGGTGTTTCGTTACGAACAGCGCATTAGCGTACTTAATTATACACAATTAAGAATAAAGAGAAGTGGGACATGTGTCCAACTCAGAGAATAAGACGTTGCCCATCTGTTGCTGTTCTGTTGGGCCTGCGCGCGTATAATAAACTTGATGAAATGCGTACCGCGAAGCGTCGCGCTGGCTGTGCGCCCACAATGACTCAAGGAGGTTTTCATGGAAAACGAATCCGTTGCAGCACAGGCTGTTGCAGAAGCTCCCGTATCTTTTGAGAATGAGTACAACCCCGAACTGGGCCTGATTCAGGTCAAGAATACCGATGGCAGCTCTCTGGCTGACATCAAGCTGACCTCTGAGGAGGTTGCTCTGATTGATGAGCGCGCTGCGGCCATTGATTTGGAAGACAGCAACGTTATTGTTGAATATGGCGCCAGCAGCCAGAAGAACATCGCTGACTTCTCCGACCATGCTCTTGAAAACGTCAAGACCAAGGATCTGGGCGAAGTGGGCACCATGATTTCCACTCTGGTTACCGAGCTCAAGGGCTTTGACATTAACGCAGAAGAGAAAAAGGGCTTCTTTGGCTTTTTCAAGAAGGCTCCTGCCACCATTGATCGCATGAAGAACAACTACGTGAAGGCAGAGACCAATGTTGACAATATCTGCTCTCAGCTGCAGATTCATCAGAATCAGCTGAGCAAGGACATTGTTTTGCTGGACAAGATGTATGAGGCCAACCTTGATTACTACAAGGAGCTGACCATCTACATTCTGGCTGGCAAGAAGCGTCTGGAGCAGGAGCGCGCCGGCAAGCTGGTTGAACTGCAGGCTGAAGCTCAGCGCACCGGTGCTGTTGAAGACGCTCAGCGCGCCAACGACTACGCTGGTTTGCTGGATCGCTTTGAGAAGAAGATCTTCGACCTGGAGCTTACCCGCGCTATTTCCATTCAGATGGCTCCTCAGATTCGCTTGATTCAGAGCAGCGACATTGTGATGGTGGAAAAGATTCAGACCACTTTGGTGAACACCATCCCGCTGTGGAAGAACCAGATGGTTCTGGCTCTGGGCGTTGAGGATATGCGCCAGGCCACCGAAGCAACCCGCGCCGTTTCCGACATGACCAACGAGCTGCTGAAGAAGAACGCCGAAACCCTGAAGCAGGGCACCATTGCCGTTGCTGAAGAGAGCGAGCGCAGCATCATTGATATTGAAACCGTAAAGCAGACCAACGCCAAGCTCATTGAGACCCTGGAAGAGGTTCTTCGCATTTCTGCTGAAGGCCGCCAGAAGCGTGCTGATGCTGAAGGTGCTCTGGGCCAGATTGAGGATGATCTGCGTGCTAAGCTGCTTGAGATCAAGCACTAAGATAAAGGAACTTTGATGGGATTTCTTATTGGTTTGATTGCGGCTGCTGCCGTGCTGGCGGTTGGAGCAGTTGCTTTGGGCCGCAAGGGATCGAATGCAGAGATTCGCAAGCGCCTTTCCGATGGCGGCATGTCGCCTGAGCAGGCTATGACTTTGCGCGAGGCTGACCAGACTCTTCGCAATTCCCGCAGGATGGTATACGACATTCGCAACGAAGAGGTTCGCTTGGAGGCAAAGGGCGCCATTGAAAAGGCCGATCAGCTTCTTGAGGCTCTGAAGGTGCAGCCGTCGGAGATTCGCCGCGCCAACCAGTTCTTCATTTACTATGTGCCCACCTTGCCGGTGATTTTGCGCAAGTTTGTGACGCTGGAGAAAAGCGGCACGCTGGCTCCCGAAGATGAACTGATTGGCAAGACCAAGGATCATCTGACGGAAATGGCGAAAGCCTTTGATTTGATGAACGAGAACCTGTACAAGGATGAGGCGCTTGACCTGACGGTGGAAGTTGAAGCTATGCAAATGGCTTTGAAGCGTGAAGGTCTGAGCTAAAACCAAATGCTGTTCATGAAAATGCCCCGCTTGTGCGGGGCATTTTTTGTGGTGACTTATTTCCAAGTGAAGTTTTCTTCTCCGGCGGCTAGTTGGAAATCATGCTTTACAATGCCCAAGTCAATGCTGCTGCAAGGGCCTCCCTTGGAGACAATCTCTACGGTCTTTCCGTTTTCATCCAGGGTGATGTAGAAGCTTTGCTGGTTAATAGCGGTGGGGGCCATCATGGCTGCCTCAACGCCGCGCTTAAACCATGCAGGCGATTCGCTGGTGATGTTGGAAAGCTCCTCGGCGGGACGCGTCCTGCGAATGCGACCAGGGGTTTCTCCGGTGCCTAGCGAGATGACAATGCAGAGCTTTTGACCTTCGGGAATCATTTTGCGCACCACGCGCTTAGAGAAAGTCAATGCCACCCAGCAGGTGTTCAGGCCCATTTCCTGTGCCAAGAGCACCAGCTCTTCACCGTAAAAACCGCATTTTTCTTCCAAATCGGGGGTGTCGGGGCCAGCCAGCACCAGGTAGTTGCACACGCCGCTAAAATGGCCGTAGCGAGCGGCGAAGTTGCTGAACGCCTTGGGCTCGTCCACCACCAGGAACATGTTCAGGCCGCTTTCGGCGTTGAGGGCGTCGATGATCTTGTTCAGCTTATCGGCCTGGGGCACGGTAAGAGGCTTGGGCTTGTAAGCGCGTACGGAATGGCGGGCGGCCATGAGGTCCATAACGCTGGTTTTTTCCCTGAAAAAGTGCTGCATGATGCGCCTTTCAACTAAAAAATGGCCATTTATTTTACGATAGTGCGCCAAAAGTACTTCTTTCGTGGAAAGGCTGTATGGCGCAAAATTTTCTGCAATACTAGACACTGCATTTTAGCAAACCGTTCCTGTTAAGGGAGTTTTTTATGAGTTTCGCAACCTCCATTATATCTAATGCGGCCAAGAAATTGGCTGCTGCATGCGCTCTGGTGCTGGTGCTGGCAGGTGCTTCCGCCGCCGTTGCGCCCCAAGCCGCTTACGCCGATACGCCAACATATAGCATGTCGGTTTTGGGCGATGGCAGCAGTATTGCTCCCGGCGATACCTTTACTGTTTCTTTGAATCTGGATAACAACGAGGGCAGCTCTTACACCATGTATGCCATGTCGGCCACGGTTCGCTATGACACCAGCATGCTGGAAGTAGTGAGCATGGATATGAACAACAGCATTGATGTGTATACCGCATCTGCTGGTGGTGGCTGGACTCAGGCGGTGTTGAACTTTAAAGCCCGCACGCTGAAGGGCACTACCTGGAATAACGGCTCGCTGATGGATATCACCTTCAGGGCTTTGGGCGAGGGTTCCACTTCGGTGATGATCACTCGTGCCAATATTTCCAACTCTACGGGCATGGGCAGCTATCCCTGCGCTTGCAGCGATGCTGTTGTGGCCATTTCAACCAGCGGCGGCGGCATCTCTTCGGATGACAATTCGCAGGGTTCTACTTCGGGCGTTGATGCTCCCGAGGCCGACCCCTCCACGCTGACTGATGAAGAACTTGTGATGACCGACGAAGAGCGCGCTGAATATGAGGCTACCAAAAACGGTGAGCTGGTGGCTGGCGCATCCAGCGCCTCTGCTTCCGCCAGCGCTTCTAAGGGCGGCACGGATTCCACCTCTCTGTCTGGCGGCGACAAAGCTGCTGCCGACGGAGACGCTTCCACCTTGCTGTACGTGCTGGTGGGCTGCTTCGTAGCTGCTGTGGTTATCTTGGTTGTTGGCATTGTGATTTACAAGCGCCGCAAGTAAAACAATCTTGCTTTGCATCTAGCGGGCGTCTGCTTCGACAGGCGCCTTTTTCGAAAGCGCTATGGCGGCAGAATTGGCTGCGGTTGACGAGCATTTTGATTCCACTATTGAAGTTGGCATGAGCTTGAGCGACGGCGTTGAGCCTTTGCCGCGTCTGGTAAAGAAGTTTCACGATATTCATCCTGAGGCCATGGTTCACTTGGATGCGGGCTATGAACCTGTAAAGGCTCCCTATGACTGTACGCCCCAGCCGGTTTCTGTGAGCAAGCTGTTGCAGTGGCCCATGATCATCTATGAATGGGGATCGGGCCGCCATATGGTGGGTAATCGGCATTTTCGCGAGCGTTACATCTGCTTATGGATTTGCGCCTTTGGCTGGTTTCGGGAGATTTGGCCCCACTGAACCGTCGGAGGCGCTTTGCTTTGAGCAGGCAAGAAGTTCGTGTCTGAGCTTTGTTTTGCGCTGTTCGTAATCACCGGGAAGCTTTTGGCGCGTTTTTGCTCCAAGAAGCATGCACAGCGCCTCGCAAGACTTATCCATTTCTTCCTCGATATCAACCTGCATTTTGGTGAAGGAAAAGGGGGTAAAGCCCATAAGGGGAAGAACATTTCGCTTGATGGCGTCAGTCATACGAGGCGCATCTCCCGAATGGGCGACGTCGCTATCGTATTCGGCGGCAACGGTCTTCCCGTCCCAGAAGAAGTCTGCAACAAAAAAAGAGCGATCAGTGAGGTTTTGCAGCTTTTGGGGGATATCAATTCGTCTGTTCAGCTCAAGGTGCCCGAGAGCCTTTCCGCCATGTTTATAGGGAAGTGAAATGAGTAGCCCCGCGGAGCTTTCCCGTGGCGACCTGCTCTTTTCCAAAATGAAAGGAAGTGCGCGCCGAGCTTGTTTGATTCCTGTTAGCCCGTCGCATTCTTCCACGAATGAGGCGAGGCTGCGCCGCGTTGAAATTGCGGGGCGCGGCAGAACGCCCCAAGGGCTCGCTTCGTCAAGGACGTAATTGCCGCAAAGGGCGCACCCGTAATGGATTAGGCGGGGAAGCGATAGCTCCCGTGCCGCCTGAACGAAGCTAAGCTCGGGGGATGCCATAAAAATTGTAGGCGTGAGCTGCACAAACGAGCGCGCGGGAAGAGCTCCGTTGAAATAATGGAAAGCAATGGCCTCGTTGCTTCTTCGTCCCGTGCATGAAGTTATGAGATCGAGCTTTATCCCGGCGCGACTAAAAAGGGTGTCGCCAAGTGCGCAAGCTATATCCCTTTCGCAGGTGGCCGCGCTTGCGATGGTGCGGCGGTGCGGTTGGGTTTTAAGGGTTTCCGCAGCATTCTTCGCATGAAGCCAGTACCACTGCGCAGTGCTATGTCCTAGGTAAACGTTTTTCATGACGGCAATGATACGCTGCTGTATCTATCAAAAACGCCCCTGGAGCTATCAAAAAGCTATCACCGTGTGCACAAAAAGCTATCAAAAAGTACTCAAATATCTATCAAACCTTTTTGCGTTATGCCCAAATGAACGATTTTTTGAAAAATGGCGAATTCAGGCACCGGAAAATACGCAAATGCACGATTTTTTGAAGATTCAAGGCGCTTTGAAGTCGGGGAAAGTGCATTTCCCCAGGTCAGCAAAAATTAGGTGCTTCGATTTTTCAAAAAATCGAAGGTTTGCGTAAAAGATCGAGGGCAAAAAGTGCCGAAATCAAAAAATCGTGCATTTGCGCACGGGAAAGGGCGGCGGATTACTCCTTGCCGTTCATTCGGGGCACAATGTAGCCGTTGGATACGGCATGGACGGCCAGCTTCAAAATGTTGCTGTGGCCGGTCTTGGCCAGAATGTCGGAAATATGGCGCTTTACGGTGCCTTCGCTCAAGAACAGCTCGGCAGCAATTTCTTTGCGGCTCTTGGTTTCGCATACCAGGCGCAGAATATCAATCTCAATTTCCGAAAGCGCAGCGGATCCGCCGAAAATGCCCTGTTGGGCGCGGGGGAAAGTGGTGTAACCCTCCATGGTGGAGCGGATGATGGCCAAAAGCTCATCGGTGCCCACGTTCTTGTACATGAAGCTATCGACGCCAGCGTCTTTCGCCTGCTGAACAAAGGTGATTTCGGGCATGCCCGTCATGATGATAATCTTGATGTCGGGGCATGTTTCCTTGATTTTACCGGCAGCCACGATGCCGCTTTGGTCGTGCTCGGTGCACACGTCCATGAGAATCACGTCGGGCTTGTTCTTTTTAGCTGCGGCAATGCTTTGCGAGGCGTCAGAAAGGGAACCCACGATTTCCATATCGGGCTGAGCGTTGATGGTGGTGCACAGAGATTCTCTGAGCATGGCCTGGTCTTCAACCACAAGAACGCGCGTCATAGGGGCTCCTTTCGGGGGCGAGGGCTATGCTGGAATTGTATCACAGCGGGGAACAGTGGCCTGCAGGGTGAAAATACCCTGGGTTTGCAAGGTGAGCTGGCCGCCTACGGAAACGATGGCGCGGGCCATGCCGGGCAATCCTTTGCCCTGGTGGAGCTCGCCGGTAAAGGGTTCGCCGTTGTTGCTGATGGTAAGCGTGTATTCCTGGGGACTTTCGGCAAGAACCACCTGGATGCGAGAGGCTTGCGCATGCTTTACGGCGTTGGTGGATGCCTCGCGAATGACCTGCACAAACGCTGCGGAAATGGCGGGATCGTCGGGAAGCTCGCCTTCCACCTCTACCTTCACACTAATGAGGCTGAAGGCATAGGAAATGGCGTAGAGTTCGGCTTTGCTGTCGCTGGCTTCATCGTTTTCCAAGTCGTCCAGAATGCTATTAAGCAAGGGCCTGATCTGGGCGAAAGACTCTTCGCTTTGGGCGCCGTCCTCCAGGTAGCGGTGCAGAATGCTCAGGCGCTGGCCAATGATGTCGTGCACGCGGGAGTGCAGGTACAGAAGGGCGTCGTTTTCGGCAACCGACTGAACATCTTCCAAGGACTCGCGCAGCTCGTCCTGGGCAATTTGCAGCTTGCGGTTGGTGTCGCGCAGCTGGCGATTCAGGTGCTCTTCCTCGGTGATGTCGTAAGCGATGATCAGCAAATGGGGCTTGCCCTTTACCTCGATGGTCTCGAAGACAAAAAGGCGTGCGCTGTCGTTGGGCAGGTCAACGCGAAGGCTCTGCCTGTACCGCGGGTCGTTGATTTTTAGGTGTTCTCCGCGTTTGTGCAGGTCATCCGCTAGTGTACGGGCATCGGCTAGGTCGGTGGAAAGGCCCAGCGATGAAAGAACTTGGCGCATGGCGTCGTTGAGAATCTCAATGGTGCCTTCCTTGTCGTAGCACAAAATACCTTCTGGCAGATTGTTCATTGCCTCTACGGCTGCGAAGTAAGAAAGGTGATCGGCGCGATCGCTCCATGCCTTGAGCAGGGAAAAGGCGGTACGGCCCGTGTAATACAGCATGCAGGCAACATAGGCTGCGCACCAAAGGGCGCTTTCGGGGTTGAAAAAGCAGGGCAACAGCACCAGGGGAAGGGCGCCGTCAATAACGTAGCGTGGCATTTTCTCGTTGTAAGCCGCGCCTATGCCGGTCAAAAGCGCGGCAGGGGTGAGCCAAAACAGTGCAGAAACGTTTACCCAGGCAAAACCGATGCCCGCATAGGGGGCAGTGTAGTTTTTGGACAAGGCCCAGCCCAGACAGAAGCAGAGCAAGAAGAAAATCAGCAGCGCCGCCTCCAGGCCCGATGCGAAACGTTCGGTGGCGCGGTCACGCAAGGTGAGCTTGAAGCCCAAAACGAGGGTCTGCCCAACGCTCAAGAGGCCCGCCAGCAGCATGAGGAACAAAAGTCCGCCATGGGGAATAAGGCAAATGCCCATGCTTTCTATCATCGCAGGCCTCCTTCCCAGTTTACCGGGGTGGGTTCGGTGGCGCTTTTCTGGGCCAAGACCGTAAGATTCAAAGAGCCCTTGTCGCTGACCAGGCTATATGCCACGTTGTGCTGGGCCAAGGTTTCCAGCAGCTTTTCGCGCGCGGACTGGTTGGCGGGCTCTTCTTCGCTATCGCTTTCCAGGGCGATTTTCATTTCCACAATGTTGTCGCTGTCTGCCTTGTCGTGCAGGTACAGCATGATAACGGGGTTTTCGTAGTCAAACGAAGCCATGCAGAAATCGTAGAAGCAGTCATACAGGATGCTTACCGTTTCTGCAGGCAGGTCGTAGTTGGTTTCAACCAGCGAGGCGCATTCGATGTTTGCGGCGCGCAGGTCAGAGGCGGTTTCGTTGGTTACCAGCAGGATGCGCTCGCGATTGAAGTCAGGATTCGCGTCGCTTTTGTTCAGAATCAAGCTGCCCTTTCGCTTGCAGTAGGCCACCAGCATCTTGATTTTCAGCAGCTCGCGGCGGCGCATCTCGGCTTCTTCGGGCGTGCCCTGGCCGGGCAGGTTCTCAATACGGGCGCCAATGTCTTCCACCGTGGCTGAAAGGGTGGCGCGAATCTCCGTGTACAGCTGGCGCTTGCGCTTTTGCCTGAAAAGCTGCGACTTCATGGCGCCGTCTTGTTGCAGCAGTTTGTTTTGCATTTGAAGTTTCTTTTGCAGACGCTCTAGGCTTTGCTGGGTTTTGACCAGGGGCGTTGCATCTTCTGTCAGTACAACCGTGCCGCCATTTAAGGGGAACACCCTAAAGCGTTTGGTGGGTTTGTCCGAAAAAGAGAAGGTTTGCTGCCCTTGCTTGACCTCCAGGCAGCGCTGCAAAACAGCGGGGGACAAAGGCTCGGCGGTGCTAGTGCCCAAAACGATGGTACCGCGTTTGTCCACAATCTTGGTGTCCAGGGGAAGGCTCTGGAAAATGTCGCGGAACGATGAATACGTGGGCAAAATTTTCAGGCGCAGGCAGAGCTCGGCAATGACAAAGATGATCAGGGTGTAGTCCAGGGTGATGTTCGATGCAAAGAGGGGCTCGAAGCGCGAAATATAGAGAGCGCCGTAGACTACCAGCAGCGCAAAGACGCCAGCAATGAGCAGCAGGGCGGGAATCAAGTTGTGACGTGCGTTGATGCCGAAGAGAACAAAGGAAGCTGCCGCAAGTACTAACACCCATCCCAGCACAATAAAATAGCCAGGCCCGTAGGTGTATTCACCCTGGTTGGTGAAGCCTTCGTAGGTAAAGTCAAAGACAAAGAAGTGGAAGTTATTGGTGAGAACCATCAAAAACATCAGGGCCGAGACAACGCTTGCTACTGCCTGAATGGTGCGCTCCAGCTTGCGATTGCCCTTGATGGTTGCGTGAAGCACGCAGGAGAAAAACAGCAGCGGTGAAAAAATCATGGGCGCGTAAAACAGGTACCAGTAAAGCGTGATGGCAGCGGCGCTCACCGAGCAGTACTTCAGCAGGCTTACCAAGAGCCAGAACACCAAAAGGCCCACAAGCTCCAAAAGGCAGCGGCGTATTACCTTGTCTGAACAGCGGAAATAGATGGATCCGCCCCATGCGGTAATCAGCGAGCACAGCACCATAATGATGCCCGAAACCGTGGAAGAGCTTATACCATGAGGGGTTTCTTGAGATAAGAGCATGTGGGAATCCAGGGCGCAGAAAACTCCCAAGCAAAGGGCAGCCGCAACCGTCACGGCCGCTGCCACCAGGAGATTTCTTTTCGCCAATGCGCCCATGCTCTTGCTGCCTGCATCCTTCCTACAGCTTGCCTGAGGTGTGGTTGGTCTTGTGCTTGCCAATGTGGCTTACGATGATTTTGCCTTCTTCGCGGGCAAAGCAGAAGTAGATACGAATAAATTTACCATCTGATTCCTTCACACCCTTGATGATATGGGCAAAGCAGCTGTATGTGCGGCCATTGTACACGTCGTCGTAGCTAGCGGCCAACTTGGGGTCTGCTTTGGTCATCTTGCCTTCGTTTTTTGCCAGCTCCAGCTGCGTGCGGAAGAAGAGGGTTTTGTTCAGGTCTTTCATGTGGTGCTACTTCTCTTTTGCCTGATTTTGCGCATAGGCGCGATTGCGGTAGACGGGGTCAGGTTCGCCCAAGACGTTGGCAATTTCGGTTAGCATCTGATGCATCTTGCCTTCGAAGCCATCAGCGTTGCCTACAATGCGCAGGCGGGGGTGGCCGCTCCATGCTTCAATGATGCGATCATCCAGTGAGGCTGCTTCATCGGCAGTTTCGCTGCGTGCGGCGTTGTTGGAAATCTTGTAGTGGTCGCGGGCGCCTTTTGCGGCTGTTACCAGGTGAATCACCATGTTGTAGTGGTCGCGGGCCTGCACTTTGGTCATGCCCGCCTGGCGCAAAATGCCCTGGAATTGGGCGGGCGCCACGTAGGCGGCGCCGTCCATGAGGCCGCGGTCGAACACCACCAGCACCTTATTGACGGGCATAGATTGGGCAATTTGCAGGTACTGCTTTTCTTTGGCCAGTTGCAAATTGAATAGTGCTTGCTGGAAGGTGTTTGTTCCCATGATCTCGCGGCGAACGCCTGCGTTGATAAGCTCGGTGGCCGTTTCGGGTACAAAGATGGTTTTCCAGCCCCTGCGCTGCATGTCAGCCATGATCCAGTTAACGGCGGAGGTCTTACCTGCACATGGGCCGCCGGTAAGCACCATGGTAACTATGCGCTTGTCGTTTACCTGGGCATCTTCGAAAAGTTTAGACATGGGAACATGGTAAAGCTCGGAGATTTTCACCATGGTTTCCATGCTGGGGAAGCTGGCGCCGCGTTCCCACTTGCTTACGGCTTTATCGCTAACATCAAGCATTCGACCTGCGGCAAGCTGTGAAAGCCCCGCCTTTACGCGCAGTTGAGCCAGGCGCTTGCCAAATGCTTCTTTGTCGAAAGACATAGGAGCCTCCTTGGGTTGGTGATGGTTTAATTGTAGCCCACCATCTACCAAAAGTAGAAATAAGGGAGAACGAAAGTAGTATAAGAAATTTTTCGCGCACAAAGAAAGGGACCCGACGAATCGGGCCCCTTACATAGGTTGCTAAGAGCAATTACAGCTCAACGCGGCCGAACTTGGCCAAAATCTTGCTGGCGGCGGTGCAAGCGTCGCAAAGGCAGAACTTCACGCCAGCTTCCTTGGCTGCGATGGCCTTCTGCAGCATGGCATCGGCGGCTTCCTGGCCCATTACGGCAACAGCGGGGCCCTGGGCGAAAGCGATGGTGCCATCGATGGAGTGGGGACGGCCGTCCAGGTAGTCCAGCAGGGTTGCGGTTGCTTCATCGGCTGCGGCCTCATCGGCGGCTACGGCGTCAAGCCAGGCTTGAGCTGCGTCTTTGGTGCACTGCTTGCTGGAGCCGGTGGTGGCTAGAATCTTGCACTGTTCAGCTACGAAATCAAAAACTTCCTTTTCCATGAAATCCTCCTTAGGTGTTCTAATGCGTGCAATGTAATGGTATGCCGCGGCTTGCGTAAGTGCAAGTGCTTGCTGGCTACGGCAGAGGAATGGTCGTGGTGAACCAAATGTCCAGGTCAACGTTGCGGTCAATGCCTGCAACGGTGCCTGTTGAGGTGAATTGCCAGAGGCTGAAGTCAAATTCTGCCGTGGGCTGGCTTACCCCGTATTGAGCAAACCATACGGGACGCTGGGCGGTAACGCTGTTGTTGTAGCGGGCGAGGTCGGATTGGTTGCCGTAAATCATGGTTTTCAAGCCCGCCGCTTCAATTTCTGTGCAGAAAGCGTTGGCCACCGCGGAGGCGGTTTTGGTGTCGAGCCCATTGGCGCGGCCATCGCTTGAGCTTACCGGCTCGTGGTCAAACACCACAGGTAGGCTGGGGGTCACGCACACCTCGCGCAAAAGGCTTATCACAAAGAGAGCTTCTTCGCGGGCCTCGGCTTCATTGATGGCCGAGCTGAACAGATATACGCCCACCTGCAGGCCTGCCTCTTGGGCTCCGGCGATGTTGTCGCGGAAGTTCACGTCTTCGTACAGGCCGCCTTCGGTGTAGCCGCGCCAGCCGGCGCGAATGATGGCGAACTCAATGCCGTCGTTGGCCACGGCTTCCCAGTCAATATCGTGATCGTAGGCGGAAACATCAATGCCTAACTTGCTTGCCACCTGGCCTTTTTCTGTGTAAGTGGGCCTATCTGAACTATCCCACTTCAAATTGCTCCAGGTGTAAGGGCTTTGATAGCCCGTGGAGAAAAAGCCGAAAAGCGCATTGGCCAGCAGGCCGAAAACAACCACGATGCCCAAAACCAGCAGGAGCAACGTTGCACTGCATCCGGTGTTCGATGAGCGTTTGGTGGGGGTTTGTTTCGCGTGTTTTGCCATTGCGTCATGGTAACATGCAAAGGAAAAAATCAAGGCCCGCGTCGCGCTTTTCCACGGCGCCTCTAAGGAAGAACCATGAAAATCAACCATGCCATCATCCATGTTTTTGACTTCATTGCTTGCGAAAACGCTTTTGCCAACGAGGAGATTGATCTGACCAATAAAACTGCCAAGAACTACGTTTCAAAGCATGCGGTGAAAGCGCTGGGCAGCATAGACAACAAGCGCGGTGAATTTTCTGCGAACAGCCATTTTGCTGCCGAGCTGCGCGCCTATTATCAGGACCAGCGTGACTTTGTGGGTCTGTCGCAGGCAATTGGCCAGTATCTGGTGGAGGAGCTGGGCCATATGGAGCGCACCCCTTCTACCGACCTTTTGGTGGTGGATTACGAAGACGAGCCCCAAAAGCCCACTGCGGAAATGACCGACGAGGAAGTGGAGGCGCTGTTCCAGGGACGCGCCAATCGCTATTTGGGCATCTTTTTGCTGGAAAGCAAGCAGGCCTACATGCACAACGTGGGCGTAGGCGAAACAGGGGAATGCAATGACATTTCCCGCCACTATGCCATTTTGCCCAATCCGTCTCAGAAGCTGCAATCGTATGCCATTGTTGATTTGCGCACTCAGGCGGTGCTTTTCGCCGACAAAAAGCGCGTTATCGCAGGTGAGGAGTGTTGGCTTATTCCCGATAAGCTGCTGCAATGCTCCATGGAGGCGTCCAGCAAAGAGGCCTTCACGGCAGTAACGGAGCTGGTGCGCGACGTGGCCGAGGAGCATGGCGCCAATACGGCAGTGGCGGTTTCCAAGGCCAAAGCCTATGTGACTCGCGTGGCCGAAGAAGAGGGATTGGAAACGACTGGCGTGAATATGCGTCAGTTGGTGGACGATGTGTTCGATAACAATCCTGAGCTGGCGAAACGCGCCTACGATGTGGCTCAGGCCCGCGAGTTGCCCGAGCGTATGCCCCTTGAACGCGATGCGGTGCGCCGCGTGGCTCGTAGCCACAAAATTGTGACCGATACGGGCATCACCATCACCTTCCCGGCGGAATACAGCCGCAATTCAGACTATCTGACGTTCACCAGCAACGCCGATGGCAAATTCTCCATTGAGCTGAAAAATATCGGCAGCTTCGAGAACAAATAACCGCAAAACCTGCCAAATTACCCCATCATTTGGCAGGTTTTACCGTGTTAGGCGAAGTTGTCGGGGCGCTCCAGGGCTTCCTGCTGGCGCAGCTGGGCAAGCCTGAGGCCGCTTTCCACAAAGTGGGTGCCGTAAGCGTGGCGAACCGTGTGGGTGTAGCGCTCGTGAATGGCGTCGGTGAACTTGCCGCGCTGGAAGGCCAGGCAGTCAAACACCTCTTGAGGGGCGTTGACGCTGCGGAAGAATTCCTCCATGAAACCCAGTACATTAAGAGCCGCCTGATTGGCGGTGTAAACCTCACCATTGGGAACGTTGATCTTTACCGTGCGCAGGTCGTAGTGAGCGGCGTTCTTGAAGTTCTGGATTGCCTGAATCTGGTCGGCGCGGCTAAAGGGCTGGCGCGGAGTGCTGGCTAGCCATACCAACAGCAGGTGGGCGAATTCTACATCTTCTTCCTTCAGGCCAATGGTGTCGGTGGGGTTCAGGTCAAACATGCGCAGCTCAATATGGCTGATGTTGCCGGCGCGCAGGGTGTCCAGATTGTAGGCGCCGCGGGGCTTCACGCGAATGGGGTAGTACAGCTCGCTGGGGCACATGATGTAGTCGCGGTCGATGTACTGCTGGATGCTGGCGGCGTAGGCCTCGGTGCTGGAGTAGTCCAGCACGGGGGAGAAATAGTTCCAATAGCCCAGTTCAGAGCAACGTACGGTGCCCAGGCCAAAGAACAGATCGCCGCCGGTTTTGCCCTCCTCAACGAAGGAAGAATCCATGATGGGGCTGGCGGCGGTGATGGCGCTCATAACCCAGCCGTAGGCCACGCAGCGCTCCGCTAGGGTCAGGTACAGGTCGTCTTTGTAGTCAATGAAGGCCTGTTCGGCGTCAGGTCGGTTGGCGAAATCGCTCAAGGCAAAATCGCGCCTCAGCAGCTCGTCGCTGAAAGAGAAGTTGAAGTGGATGCCGCTGAAGGTCATCTTATAGCGGCCGTATTGGCTGGACAGGTATTCTCGGTAGCGGGTTTTCGACTCTTCTTCCCCAAAGTATTGAGCGATGGGAATATCGCTTTCATCGCGCAGGTAGGGCGGGTTGGAGAAGGGCCACAGCAGCTCGGGAGGCTCCTGGTCTGCCAGGGTTGTTTGCACTATCTTGTCGTAATGGGCCAGTTCAGCCAGAGCTTTTGCCGGCGTAGGCTGGATGCCGGTATTGATTTCCACCTGGTTCTCGCTGAAATCGCGCACGATATGCGGGTTGTTGGGGAAGGGGTTGGGCGTTTGCGCCAGATAACCGTCGGGCGTGATGCGCAGGGTCTCGCGCTCCAGGCCAAAGTTTCCCTGGAACAGAAGCTCACGTACGTTTTCATTGGATGCATGAAGCATGGTGCGCCTTTCTGTAGGTGGATTCTTATGGTAGCGCAAACAGATTGGTTGTGCAAAATCATAGCGAAGCACTGGCATTTATAACGTGGAGAATGGCTCATGAAAGAGGGTCTTTTGAAGCTGGGCGGCTGATTGTCGTATACTGAAGCAACCCATTTGTGAGACGAAAAGGAGCTTTTATGTTTTGCGGCAATTGTGGTGCAAGCAATGCAGACGAATTCTTGTTCTGTGCAGCTTGCGGATCTCCCCTAGCTAAACCATCGGCACAAAACTCTGCGACATATCAGTCGGCTTCCGACCCCGTGCCTTCTCCCGTTGTGGTCCCCAAAGAACGAGGAAACGTTGCGCAGGCATGGGCCGATATCACGGGCTCTCCCAACTGGCTGAAGCGCCTGTTTTTGCTGCTGATTATGAACTGCGTTCCCGTGCTTGACCTTTACGTCAAAGGCTACAGCTTGCAATGGGGTGCGCAGGCCGCTCGCGGAAAGGCGGAGCCCCTGGCCCCGGGCGTCTTTACCAAGAAGACCCTGCTGTATGGCCTGGTTCCCTTCTTGCTGAAGATCTTGGCGTTTTTGGGATCGATTGTTCTGTGGGCCTTCTCCGTTATTCCCATTATTGGCGTGCTCTTCACCCTTGCCGGTTGCCTTTTGGCTGACGCGTTTACTCGCCTGGCCGTTATGCGCGTAGGCGCAACGGGCCGCATGGGGAGCGCGTTTGACCTTTCCGAGCTCTTCCGCGTGTACCGAAAGAATATGGGAGGCCTGGTATTTGCAAGCGCTGCCCCGGTTATTTTGGGTGGCATTGTGGTGATTATTGTTTCGGTTGTTCTCTTTGCCTTGGCGGGCATTGACAGCTACTCATTCATGAGGGATGTGGGCGGCCACTACGGCTACTACGATTATTACTATGATCCCTTTGATTTGGTGTTTGGCTCTGTAGGTATGGTGGTAGCGTTTGCCCTGGTTGGCCTTTTGAGTGCGCTTATACAGGGTGCCGTTGAGCTGTGGACCATGCGCGCTGTTGGCTACTGGGTTTCCAAGAATGCCCCCGAGTGGGTTGAGCAGGGATCTGATGCAGAAAATCCCTTTAAGGCTGCCAAGGCCGCCCCTGTTGAGCAGGCGCCTGCAGAATAGGTGATAGAAAAACGTCCATGATGAACTCCCACCCTTAAGGGTGGGAGTTTTTTGCGATTAGGGGGTTGGACTTTCAACTTTGACAAAAAATCGAGTTGGTAGACATTTGTTGTCTTGCTCAAAATGCGCCACCTGGGAAAACGCTGTTAAATAGCCTGTGCGGGGTTGTCCAGGCGCCAAATTGAGGCGAAAAGGGCTCCAAAAATACTATCAAGTCGCTTTTTTGTCAGAATTGAGCTTCAAATACCAGGCACAAACAAAGGGGCCCCGATTTCTCGGAACCCCTTCTTTAGGCGATAACTGTTAAGCCGTTAAGCTTATTCGGCCTTCTTAGCGCCGAAGATCTGCTTGCAGCCCTTGATAGCCAGGATGATAGCCAGGGCGAACAGCAGAACGGCCAGAGCCAGCTGGATAACGGGAGCAAAAGCAATGCCGGTGGTTGCGATAGCGGTGACCTTTGTCTTGGCGGTCAGAGCCAGAGAGGTCAGAGTAACAATCAGCATGAATGCCATGGGGATGTAGAACATCTTGTTGTTGCGACCAATGTTGCCCAGGAAGGAGCATACAGCCAGCAGAGCCAGGGCAGCCAGCAGCTGGTTAGCAGCACCGAACAGAGGCCAGATGATAGCGTAGCCGGTCATGCCCAGTGCAACGCCAGCAACAACGGTGATAACGGTAGCAACGTAGGGGTTGGTCAGAACAGCGCGAGCGCCCTCGGGCTTCTCCTCGCCTTCCTTGGTGAACATTTCCTGGAACATCATACGACCGATACGGGTTGCGGTGTCCAGAGAGGTCAGGCAGAAAGCGGAAACAGCCAGGATCAGCAGGGAGTAAGCGATGGAGCCAGCAGCGCCGCCAACGTTCTCCAGGCCGGGGATAACGCCAATCATGCCAGACAGACCACCAGCGAAGATGGCGGTGGGGGTGCTGTACTTACCAGCGGTAACGTCGCCCCAGATGTAAGCTACAGCGCACAGAGAGATAACAGCCAGCAGGCACTCCAGCAGCATGCCACCGTAAGCGATGGGCTTTGCCTGGGTTTCCCTGTCCAGCTGCTTGGAGGTGGTACCAGAGGAAACCAGAGAATGGAAACCAGAGATAGCACCGCAAGCGATGGTAACGAACAGAGCGGGGAACAGCAGGCCGCGGCCGCCAAAGACCTTAGCATCGGGATAGAGGGTGGTGGTGTCGAAAGCGGTGAATGCGGGAACCTCTGCGAAAGAAGTGTTGCCGAAGATGGAAGCGCCAACAACGCCAATAACAGCCAGGATGATCATGCCGTACAGCAGGTAGCTGGACAGGTAGTCACGAGGCTGCAGCAGAATCCATACGGGAGCAACGGAGGCAACCAGAATGTAGAGGCCTACGATGATCATCCAAGTGGTGGAGTCGATGCCGCCCAGGAAGGGGAAGTTGTAACCAATTGCAACGATGGCAACGATAACGGCGATAGCGCCAATAATGCTAACGGCTGCAGGCACGGCGCGACCGCGGGTCACCAGACCCCAAACGATAGCAGCGGCGATGAACAGCACGGAAATGGTGGCGGTACGTGCGTTAGCGATGTTGGTGCCATCAGGGTCGGCAAAGGTGCCGGCAACGATGGAAGCGAATGCAGCAACAACCAGAACCAGGGTCAGGAAGGAGAACACGCAGAACAGCTTCTTTGCGGAGCTGTCGATGTTCTTCTCAACTACAGCAGCCAGGGTCTGGCCCTTGTGACGCAGAGAGGCGAACAGTGCGCCGAAGTCGTGCATAGCACCGAAGAAGATACCACCGATGATAACCCACAGAACAACGGGAACCCAACCGAAGATGGCAGCCTGGATGGGGCCGTTGATGGGGCCTGCACCAGCGATAGAAGAGAAGTGATGGCCGATGACAACGTAGGGCGCAGCCGGAACGTAGTCAACGCCGTCCTCCATAGTGTGAGCGGGGGTGATGTTCTTGTCATCCAAGCCCCACTGCTTGGACAGCCATCCACCGTAACCGATGTAGCCAATAATCAGAACTACAGCAGCGATGGCCAACAGAATCAAAGCGTTCATGAACTAACTTACCTCCTTTGAAATAAACCTTTTTTGCTGGGCTCGATGCCGGCATTGGCTTCAAGAGCCGCCTTCATCTCTTTTCCCACAGCATTAGTAAGAACGCATTTTTCCGAAAGGTCGATAGCAGCAAGGCGTAAATCCGCCCAGCCGCGCGAAGCCATGAAGCCAAACTCCTTGTGGAAACGACTTTTGCGAATCGCCTTTTTCGCCGCATCGTCCACGCTGTTGGCCACAAGAACCAGCGAGATATAGCTGTTCATGTGGTTGGGCACGGGGTCTACCTTCTTGAGTGCTTCGGTGGTCATGAACTCTACCCATGATTCCACGTCGGCCAGAGTCAGCGTATCCACAACCTGGAAAAACAGATACTCATGAGCATCCACCTCCCATAGTTTCGCTTTCTTGGTGAGAACGTACTTCTCACCATGGGAGTGAAACTCTGCATAGGCGGGAAACACGCAACTAGCGTACTCGTACTGTTTGGTAACGTTGAAGTAGCCCTCATGAGCGGCAACTAGCTTGCGAAGCACCAGTTCGCGTTCGTCTTCGCTGACAATCTGCATTTCTTCAGACATGTATACACCTCCTTTTAGAAAAATCGCCACTTTATACCACAACAAGAGGATTTTGTGTAATTTCGTAGAAACAAAAATCGGGGAGAATATGGATTTTTTTGGATAACAGTGACTTGACCTGCATCATCGTTAGCCATCGAACAAATACTTTGGTCGCTTTGGCTTTTAATGCGGTAATATAAGAAGTTACGAATTACTGAAACACTAACCGCAAAGAGGTTGATATGGCTATTCAATCGCCCACCGGCTTCAACGACATGCTGCCTGATGACGAGCTGTTCTGGGAAGAGTTCCAGGCGGTCGCTCGCCAGGTGTTTGGTCTGTACGGCTACAATCAGGTTGAGGTACCCATTGCCGAGCAGACCGAGCTGTTCGTGCGCGGCATTGGTGAGGCCACCGACGTGGTTTCCAAAGAAATGTTCGCCACCTTCTCTGGCGAGAATCTGAAAACGCTGCTGGACGGCGGCAATCTTAAGAGCAAGAGCCGCTTGAGCTTGCGTCCCGAAGGCACCGCCGGCGTGGTGCGCGCCGTGGTGCAGCACGATCTGGTTCCCCAGGGCGGCGCCCCTGCGAAGCTCATGTACGCTGGTCCCATGTTCCGCGCCGAGCGCGTGCAGAAGGGCCGCCTGCGCCAGTTCCACCAGGTGGGCGTTGAGTGCTTGGGTGCCGAAGAGCCCACCATTGACGCCGAAGCAATCATCATGCTCATGCGCTTCTACGAGAAGGTGGGCATTCCTGCTGAAAAGATGAACCTGCTGATCAACTCCATGGGTTGCGAAAAGTGCCGCCCCGCATACCGCGAGGCCGTGCGCGCTTATATGGATCAGCATGCCGATGAGTTGTGTGAAACCTGCAACACCCGCAAAGAGATCAACCCCCTGCGCGCCTTCGACTGCAAAAACGACGGCTGCAAAGAGGTCATGGCGGGCGCTCCTCGCATTTCCGACCATCTGTGCCCCGATTGCAAGGCCCACTACGATCAGGTGAGGGAGTACCTGGAGCTGGCAGGTATTTCTTACGAGGAAGATTACAAGCTGGTGCGCGGCCTTGACTACTACACCCGCACCGTGTTCGAGGTGCAGGCTAGCGATGGCGTTGGTGCCCAAAGCGCTATTGGCGGCGGCGGTCGCTACGACAAGCTGGCCGAAGAAGTGGGCGGTCGTCCCACGCCCGGTTTGGGCTTTGCCCTGGGCTTTGAGCGCTGCAAGCTGGTGCTTGAGGCATGCGGCAAGGAGTTCCCCAAGGCTGCCAAGTGCGACCTGTTCATTGCCTGCGTTGATGCCAGCGTGCGCTCGGCTGCATTCAAGCTTATGCAGAGCTGCCGCGATGCCGGCGTGACTGCCGAAATGGATCACCAGGGCCGCAGCCTGAAGAGCCAGTTCAAGCTGGCCGACAAGATGAATGCCGCCAATGTGGCCATTTTGGGCCCCGATGAACTGGCAAATGGTCAGGTGAAGCTGCGAAATATGGCCACCCATGACGAAATGTTGGTTAAATTAGAAGATGCCGTATCAACACTTTTGGCAACCGAGTAAAATAGCAAGGCTGTTTTCCACAGGTATTTAAAGGCGCCCTTGAGCTGCCTTCAACTATAAAGGAGCGAGAATGACCGATTTCAAGAACGAGTACTGCATGCACACCGCCACCTGCGGCGAGCTGCGCAAGGAGGACATTGGCCGCGAGGTTGTGCTTACCGGTTGGGCATGGCACAATCGTGACCACGGCGGCATCATCTTCTGTGACCTGCGTGACCGCGACGGTTACGTGCAGGTGATTGTTGACCCCGATTGCGTGACCCCCGAAGAGTTTAGCATTGCCGAGCATCTGAGCCGCGAAGACGTGCTGAAGATCACCGGCAAGGTGCGCGCCCGCGATGACGAGGCCGTGAACCCCAACATGGCCACTGGCGAGATTGAAGTTCTGGCTAGCCAGATTGTCATGCTGAACAAGTCGGTAACTCCTCCCTTCGAAATTGAAGACGGCATTGCCGTTGCCGAAGAAACCCGCATGAAGTGGCGTTATATGGACCTGCGTCGTCCTGAGATGTATCAATCCATCAAGCTGCGCCACATTGTTGCCCAGGCAATGCGTAAGGCTCTGAACGAGCGCGACTTCATTGAGGTGGAAACCCCCATTCTGGCAAATTCCACCCCCGAGGGCGCACGTGACTACATTGTTCCTAGCCGTCCCAACCCTGGCAAGTTCTACGCTCTGCCCCAGAGCCCCCAGCAGTTCAAGCAGATGCTCATGGTTGCTGGCATCGAGCGCTATTACCAGATTGCCCGCTGCTTCCGCGACGAGGATCTGCGTGCCGACCGTCAGCCCGAGTTTACCCAGGTAGACATTGAGATGTCCTTCGTTGAAGGCGAAGACGTCATCGACATGATGGAAGACGTCATGAAGGAAGTGCTGGCCGCCGCTGGCGTAGAGCACGAGTTCCCCCTGCAGCGCATGCAGTGGTCCGAGGCCATGGACCGTTTCGGTTGCGACCGCCCCGATATCCGCTTTGGCATGGAGCTGGTTAACCTGACCGACATTGTTCGCGGCTGCGGTTTCGGCGTTTTCGCAAAAGCTATTGAGGCCGGTGGCATTGTTAAGGCCATTAACTGCAAGGGCGCTGGCAACTGGAGCCGCGGCGAAATTGAAAAGCTGGCCGACATTGCTGCCGCCAACGGCGCAAAGGGCATGGCTTGGATTGCCTACACCGATGCTGACACCGAGATGAAGGGCAAGAGCCCCATCATCAAGTTCTTCGACGAAGAAACCTACGCTGCTCTGAAGACCGCCATGGACGCCCAGCCCGGCGACCTGCTGCTCTTCGCTGCCGATAAGCCTGCTACTGTTGCTGCTGTTCTTTCCGCTCTGCGTTTGGCCATGGCTGACCGTCTGGGCGTTGAGCGCAACGGCCACGCACTGCTGTGGGTTGTGAACTTCCCCATGTTCAAGTACGACGAAGATGAGAAGAAGTACGCTGCCGAGCATCATCCCTTCACCCACGTGCTGGA
>JAQXTF010000025.1 GCA_029219345.1 Eggerthellales bacterium | reverse complement strand
TCCCAAGGGTACGGCTGTTCGCCGTTTAAAGCGGTACGCGAGCTGGGTTCAGAACGTCGTGAGACAGTTCGGTCCCTATCCTCCGCGGGCGCAAGAGAATTGAGGAGATCTGCCCCTAGTACGAGAGGACCGGGGTGGACGCACCTCTGGTGGCGCGGTTGTCGACCAACGGCATCGCCGCATAGCTACGTGCGGAACGGATAACCGCTGAAAGCATCTAAGTGGGAAGCCGTCTCCGAGATGAGTTCTCTTTCCGGTAAGGGCCCAGATAGACTATCTGGTCGATAGGGCGCAGCTGCAAGTCGGGCGACCGGCTGAGGCGAGCGCTACTAATAGCCCGAGCTCTTCACCCCGCATCGACCCAAGTTCGTTGGGTCTAGCGTTGCCTGGGAAATCGCGGGATGCGACGCCATGCGGCCGCCAGGGTGCCGGGGGCACCCCTTGACAACCGAAGAACGCCCTTTATGAGCGCGACCATGGAGGCAGGGATCACCCGAACCCATTCCGAACTCGGCAGTTAAGCCTGCCATCGCCGAAAGTACTGCGGTGCAGTCCGTGGGAGGATAGGACGTCGTGCTCATAAAGGGCGTTTTCGTGCCCGGAGGGGGGGGCGCTGGGGCCGCTGGGGCGGCCTTTTTTTGTGCGAATGAGGTTTGCATGAAACGATGCTGCAAAATAACGGTTCTGAAGACAAACTATGATCCTGAGGTGGCTCCTGATTGGGTTCATCGTCCTTGTGTATACGTCAACGTAGGAGACGTATATTACACGGGTGGCGAACATGGTGATAAAGCGCCTGAGGGCCTTTGCTATATGGCTTGGGAGTCTTTACGAACTATTGCGGTAACCATAGCTTCTGGTGGTAAGGTTTTCGGTGAATATGAAACCTATACCGGTTGTTGTCCCAATGGTGGTCGTCCGGTTGTTTTCTTGCTTGAACCTGCCGAACTTGAAGAATAAGCGCGCAATAATTCTATCTTTCTGTGTCTAAATCGGTTTATACTGAAATTAGTGGTATTCCGTAACGGTGGAGTTTTGTTATGGTGAAATCTAATAAGTATATTAAAGGTCTTATTGAAGACCTGATTAGTGAATCTCGTCGTCTGCGTCAAAATGCAGCTCTTGAGTTGAATGATTGCTGTGTTGATAGCGCCTCTATTGTTTTGCCTGAGAGCCAAGCCTTGATTGATGCGCTTGATGTGCCCGAAACCCGCACTCGTTGGGCTGTTCTGGAGGCTTTGTCGAAACTCGTTGCTCAGGATGCATCTTTGTGTGAGCCTGCTCTTGCAAGCGTAGAAAATGCTTTGTTTGATGAAACCAGTGGTCCGCTCCACTTATCTTCTATGCGTTTCCTTTGCAATGCTGGACGACAGAATCCTCAAACCTCTGATTTGGTATGGCCTCTGATTGATGAGGCTATACAGTGCTTCCATGGCGATCAGGAGTTTCCTGATATGCTGACTTTGCTTGTTGACTTCTCCATGGGCAATCTTTCCGATGAAACTAAAAAGGGTTTTAGCGAGCGTATGATGTTCGATGCGCAGAACAATAGGGGATATGTGCAGCGAAAAGCGCAGCTTATTGTCGACAACCTTTCCAAATAGAACCGATGGCGGGCTTCATGCCCGCCATTTTTATTCTTAGTGGTATATTTCTCCCGAAATATTCAAAGAGAAAGGTTATTTATGGCAAAGCATACCGTTACGCTGATTCCTGGTGACGGAATTGGTGTTGAAACTTCCTCCGCAATGCAGCGTGTGATTGACGCTTCTGGCGCTGAGATTGAATGGGAAGTTGCCGAGGCTGGTGCGGCTTGCCTGGAGACTCATGGTGCTTTGCTTCCCGAGTCTACACTCGAATCTATCCGTCGTAACAAGGTGGCCATTAAAGGCCCCATTACCACGCCGGTGGGTACGGGCTTTCGCAGTATCAACGTAGCTCTGCGTCAGGCTTTGAAGCTGTATGTATGCTTGCGCCCTGTGATGTCTTTGCCTGGTGCTGGTGGTCGTTATGAAGATGTTGACTTGGTTATTGTTCGTGAGAACACTGAAGACCTGTATGCCGGCATTGAATTCGAGGAAGGCAGCGAAGCTGCTCAGGCCCTGATTGACTTTGTGGCGCAGCAAGGTGCGGGCACCATTCTTCCCGATTCGGGCATTTCCGTTAAGCCCATCTCCAAGACGGGTTCTCGCAATATTGTGGAATATGCCTTCGATTATGCTAAGAAGCAGGGTCGCAAGAAGGTTACCGCAGTTCATAAGGCCAATATCATGAAATTCTCCGACGGCCTGTTTTTGCATACTGCGCGCGACGTGGCTGCTGAAAATCCTGAAATTGCCTTCGATGAACGTATCGTTGACGCATTCTGCATGAACATGGTTATTGATCCCAGCCAGTTTGACGTGGTGGTATTTCCTAACTTGTACGGCGATATAGCAAGCGACCTGGCAGCCGGTCTGGTGGGCGGTCTGGGCATTGCCCCTGGTGCCAACATTGGCAAGGACTATGCCGTTTTCGAGGCGGTTCACGGTTCCGCGCCTGATATTGCTGGCAAGAATTTGGCAAACCCCACGGCAGAGATTCTCTCGGGCGCTTTGATGCTTGATCATCTGGGCGAGCATGAATGCGCCGAGCGTGTGCGCCAGGCTGTTCGCACCGTGTATGCGGAAGGCAAGGTGCTGACGGGCGATATCCGTCGCGCCACGGGTTCTCAAGAGGCTGCTGCCAGCTGCACCGAGTTCACCGATGCCCTCATTGAGGCAATGAATCGATAATTACAACCTAACCAAGAGAGGAAATCATGGCTGATTCCTTTAAGAAAGAGCTGCAGGTTAATGGCCAGCAGTACCTTTACTATCCCGTAAGCGCTGTTGAGGGCACCGACCGCTTGCCGCTGGCTCTGAAGGTGCTGGTGGAAAACGTGTTGCGTAACGTAACTGACGAAAAGCAGGCATTGCAGCAGGCGAAGCGTATTGTGGAGGCTGGTTTGGCTGGCCAGACGGGCGAAGAAGTTGAATTCATGCCTGCTCGTGTTTTGTTCCAGGATTTCACGGGCGTGCCCGTATTTGTTGATTTTGCCACGCTGCGCGAGGCGAGCGCGCGGTTGGGTGGCGACCCTTCGCGCATTAATCCTCAGATTCCCTGTGATTTGGTTATCGACCATTCTGTGATTGCCGATTCGTATGGATGTCCCACATGCCAAGAAGAGAATGAGGCAATTGAACAAAAGCGCAATGGCGAGCGTTACACCTTCTTGAAGTGGGCTCAGCAGTCTTTTGAAAACGTACGCATCGTGCCGCCTGGAGTGGGCATCTGCCATCAGCTGAACATTGAGAATTTTGCCTCTGTTGCTATGACTGATGCCTGGAAGGGCGTATCCGAAGCTCCTCTTTCGGTGTACTTTGACACGCTGGTTGGCACCGATAGCCATACTCCCACCGCAAACGGCTTGGGCGTGCTCGGTTGGGGCGTAGGAGGCATTGAGGCTGAAGCCGCTGCCTTGGGCCAGCCTATTACCATCCTGGTTCCTGCCGTTGTTGGCGTGAAGCTGACGGGTTCTCTTTCTGCAGGTGCCGCTGGTATGGATGTGGCTCTGAAGTTCGCCCAGGTGCTGCGCGCCAAGGGCGTTGTTGGCTGTTTTGTCGAATGCTTTGGCGAAGGCGTTTCCAGTCTGACCGCCACCCAGCGTGCTTGCATTTCCAACATGACTCCAGAGTATGGCTCCACCTGCACGTTGTTTCCTGTTGATCGGCAGACTTTGGATTATCTGCGTCTCACGGGTCGCAGCGAAGAGCAGATTGCCCTGGTGGAGGCTTACGCCAAGCAGCAGGGCACTTGGGCCAATGACGCCGAACGCGTTTATTCCAGCGTAGTGGAAATCGATCTGTCTTCCATTGATCCGTGTCTGGCTGGCCCCAGCCGTCCTCATGACCGCATTGCCCTTTCTGGTATGAAGGAACAGTTCCGCGCCATTTGCGCCCAGCGTGGCCTTGATCTTGAGAAGACGGTGGATGTTGATGTCATGGGTGTGAAGTATCCTCTGACTCATGGCGCGCTGGCTATTGCCGCAGTTACGAGCTGCACTACCGCCACCGACCCTGCCATGATGCTGGCTGCCGGCATGATGGCCCGCAACGCTGCCGCCAAGGGCCTTTCTCCCAAGCCTTGGGTGAAGACCATCCTGGCTCCTGGCAGCCATGCCACCCAGATGATGCTGGAGCGCGCTGGTTTGACCGAGGGCCTGTCTCAGCTGGGCTTTTATACCTGTGGTTTCGGCTGCATGAGCTGCATTGGCAACTCCGGTCCCGTGCTGCCGGGCGTCCACGACAAGGCAAATGACCTGGAGTTCGCCAGCATCCTTTCGGGTAATCGAAATTTTGATGGCCGTATTTCTCCTGACGTTTCTCAGAACTATCTAACCGCTCCTGCCATGGTTATCGCATATGCGCTGGCAGGCACTATGGATATCGATATGGCAACGGAGCCGTTGGGCGTTGACCCCCAGGGCGAGCCGGTGTTCTTGGCTGATATCATGCCTGATGGCAATGAGTTGGCGGCTTTGGTGAAAGAATATGTGACCGCAGAGCTCTTCTCTACCTGCAACAAGGGTCTCTATGAGGGGAGCCAGGCTTGGCAAGACCTTCAGGCTGAGAATTCGAGCCTGTTCCCCTGGGATCCCGCTTCCACTTATGTGCGTAAGGCGCCTTATTTTGACACCATGGAGGCCGAACCCGCAGACCTTAAGCCTATCCAGAGCGCTTATGTGCTGGCCAAGTTGGGCGACTTCATTACCACCGACCATATTTCACCTGCAGGTTCTATTGCCGTTGACTCTCCCGCGGCTTGGTATTTGAAGGAAAACGGCGTTGCTCCTGAAGACTTCAATACTTACGGATCCCGCCGTGGTAACCATGAAGTGCTCATGCGCGGCACCTTTGCCAATGTGAAGCTGCAAAACGACTTGGCAGAAGGGAAGAAGGGTGGCTGGACCCGCGATTGGATCAATCAGGAGATTGCGAGCATATATGATGCTTCGCGTAGCTATGTGGCCGAGGGCAAGCCCAGCGTGGTACTGGCGGGCCTTATGTACGGTAGTGGCTCTTCGCGCGACTGGGCGGCAAAGGGCCCTCTGCTGCTGGGAGTGGGTGCTGTGGTGGCAAAGAGCTTCGAGCGTATTCATCGCTCCAATCTTATTGGCATGGGCATCATTCCTCTGCAGTTTGAAGAAGGCCAGGATTGCGCAACCTTGGGCCTGGATGGATCTGAGCGTGTGTCCATTGCGCCTATAGATTTCTCTGCTGGTCTGCCCAATCCCGCACATGTGCAGGTAAAAGCCGTTAAGGCCAATGGCGAAGAGGTGGAATTTACCGCATTGGTGCGTGTGGATACGCCTACAGAAGGTGCCTATATTCAGCATGGCGGCATTCTTCAATATGTCATTCGCGACTTGCAGAAGTAAACAATCGTGCAGTCTTATGGCCCCGGTTCCCGGGGCCATTTTTATGCTGCGTTCTAATGTTTCATCTGAGCAACGTTTCTGCAGCTTGCGCCCAAAGAACGCCTTACTTTAAGGTACAATGATGTGGTGTATCTTTATATGTCTCCGACGAAGGGATTACCATGGAAGAAAGACCTAAAAATGGCCTTGAAGCCCTGCTTGCCGCGCTTAATGGCGCAGGTATGGACATGGGCGCCTTTGGTGGCAACTCCAAGGAAAAAACTGCTGAAGACGAAATTGCGGACGAGGTGGACGCTGTCTTTGAAGAGAGCGACGTCGAGGAGGAAGCTGAGCGCAAGCAACGTGGTCGCGGTCATCGCAATGGCGGCGGTGCCGCTGTACCCAAAGTTTCCTTTATTGAGGATATGGCTGAGTGGAGCAAGAAGCGTTTGATTGTCGCTGGCGTTGTGGCCGTTATCGCTTTGCTGGCTGCTTACTGGTGGTTCCATCCGCCTATCAACATTCACAGCCTTGACACCTGGTTTGTGGTTTTGGTCATTATGGCCTTTTTGTGGTTGCTTCTGCGCGTGCGCTCTCGCAATTACGCTAAGGGCACCAAGAAAATTGAGAAGAGCGAAGGCAAGGCCAAGGCTCTGAAGACGGCATCGTTCATCCCCATTCTGGTGGCTGTGGCATTCCTGGTGGGCACTGTTATGTCGTTGTCCCTGTTCCCGGGAAACGCTGCCAAATACTCCAGCATTCTGACCATTCAGAACGAAGACTTCACTAAAGACATCAAGGAAGTTAACTACTCTGAGGTTCCCATCATCGACCGTTCTACTGCTGCTCTGCTGGGTAACAAGGAAATGGGCACCATTCCTGAGTATGTTAGCCAGTTTGAGATTGATGAGCTGTACAGCCAGATCAACTACAAGGGCACGCCTGTGCGCGTAAGCCCTCTGGGCTACGCTGACCTGTTTAAGTGGCTCACCAACCGCTCCAACGGTTTGCCTGCTTACTCGCTGGTTGATATGACCACCCAGGATGCTCAAATTGTGAGCCTTCCCGATGGCCAGGGTGTGAAGTACTCCGCCTCTGAGCCTTTGGCTCGCAACATTGACCGTTACATTCAGTTGAAGTACCCCTTCTACATGTTTGACGAGAAGTCTTTCGAAATTGACGAAGATGGTCATCCTTGGTGGATTTGCCCTGTTCAGGATCGTTTGATTGGCCTGTTCGGCGGTACTACCATTGCTCGTGTTATTTTGTGCGACGCCGTAACCGGCGAGTGCCAGAACCTGAAGGTCGACGAGGTTCCCCAGTGGGTTGACCGCGTTTACCCCGCTGAGCTGCTTATTCAGCAGTACAACTGGTACGGCTCCCTGAACAACGGTTGGTTCAACTCCTGGTTGGGCCAGGCCGGCGTTGTTCAGACCACTCCTGGCAACAGCGGTGAACTGGGTTACAACTACATTGCCAAGGATGATGACGTTTGGGTGTATACCGGTGTGACCTCTGTGGTTTCCGACAGCTCCATCATTGGCTTCGTTCTGATTAACCAGCGTACTCAGGAAACTCATTTCTATTCCGTTGCCGGTGCTACCGAAACTTCAGCCATGAGTTCTGCAGAGGGCCAGGTTCAGCACCTGCGCTATAGCGCCACCTTCCCCATCTTGATCAACGTGGCCGACCAGCCTACGTACTTTATGGCTCTGAAGGACGGCGAGGGTTTGGTTAAGAAATTCGCTATGGTTGACATCAAGAGCTATCAGATTGTAGCCATTGGCGATACGGTCGCTCAGTGCCAGACCGAGTATCTGAACCTGCTGGTTAACAACGGTATTCAGCTGCCTGAGAACAAAGAAGTGGTTGTGGGCAAGAAGGTAGCAGGCACTATCACCAAGATTGCGCCTGTGGTGCTTGATGGCAACACTCACTACTACGTGGTGCTTGACGGCAACAAGGACCTGTTTGAGTTCCCCATTGCAGCCATCCCTGAGATCTTCATGTACGAAGAGGGCGATTCTATCTCCTTTACCTACATTGATGGCACGGCGCCTTACACTGTTCAGTCTATTGGCTAGACTGTAACAGCACGAATAACAGCTGCGCATCGCTGAAGTTTCGGCGATGCGCAGTGTTTTTGAAGAACCATTAAGAAAGAGCATTTTCATGGAACAGTATGTCACTGAAAGCGATGTGCGTCGTATTGCTGAATATGCGCGCATTGGCTTGACCGAGGAAGAGGTGGCCTCCATGACGGTTGACTTGAACAGCGTCATTGAGACCCTGAAGCCCATTACCGAATACAATTTGGAAGGCGTGGAGCCCACGTTCCACCCCATTGGAAGCCTGTCTAACGTTATGCGCGAGGACGTGGAAGGCGAGAGCTTTACTCAGGAAGAGGCCTTGGCCAATGCCCCTGCTGCTCAAGATGGTTGCTTCCTGATTCCTTCTATTTTGGGCGAAGGAGGCGATAAATAATGGGAAACTTTGCCATGATGGATGTAGCCTCCATTCAGGCTGGCCTGCGCGCTAAGGAATTTACTGCACGTGAGGTTGCGGAGGATGCTCTGGCTCGCGTGGCCGTTGCCGATGCTCAGGTACATGCTTTCTTGGAAACCTGCCCCGATTTGGCTTTTGCCGCCGCCGATCGCGTAGACGCCGCTATTGCGGCAGGCGATCTTGCCAAGGCGGGCACTTTGGCTGGCATTCCGGTTGCCTTCAAGGACAACATGAACCTGGTGGGCACTCATACCACCTGCGCTAGCCATATGCTGGAAAACTACGTTTCTCCTTATACTGCAACCTGCGTTAAGCGCATTATCGATCAGGGCGGCATTCCCCTGGGCAAGCTGAATATGGATGAGTTCGCCTTTGGTTCCTCCACGGAGAACTCTGCTTTCGGCCGTACCTGCAACCCTTGGGATTTGGGACGCGTGCCTGGTGGTTCTTCCGGCGGTTCTGCCGCAGCCGTTGCCGCTGGTATGTGCACCATGACGCTGGGCTCTGACACGGGCGGCTCTATTCGCCAGCCTGGTAGTTTCTGCGGCGTTGTGGCTGTAAAGCCCACCTACGGCGTGGTTTCCCGTTACGGCGTGGTTGCTTTCGGCAGCTCCCTTGACCAGGTAGGTCCCTTTACTCGCAACGTGCGCGATGCCGCCTTGAGCTTGAACGCGCTGGCGGGCCGTGATGTGCTGGATTGCACCAGCCAGGATGTGACCACCGATTTCACGGCTGCTCTTGACCAGGACGTAAAGGGCATGCGCATTGGCGTGGTTCGCGAGTTTATGGATGCTGCTGGTCTTACCTCTGAGGTGAAGGCAAAGATCCAGGAAGCCCTGGACAAGCTGGAAGAGGCAGGCGCTGAGCTGGTGGAAGTTGCCCTCCCCAACGTACATGCTGCTATTTCGGCTTACTACGTTATTGCTCCTTGCGAGGCTTTCAGCAATCTGGCTCGCTTCGACTCCGTGCGCTACGGCTTTTGCGATGAAGGCCACCACGACCTGGGCGGACAGTATGAAGCTAGTCGTTCGGGTGGCTTTGGCGTTGAGGCTCGCCGTCGCATTATGCTTGGTAGCTACCTGCTTTCCTCTGGCGTGTACACCAAGTACTATTACCCGGCTCAGCAAGTGCGTACCCTGATTACCCAAGATTATCAGAAGGCATTTGAGCAGGTAGATTGCATTATTGCTCCCGCTGCTCCCAATGTTGCCTTTAAGTTTGGCGAGATTTCTGACCCTGCCACCATGTACCTGTCTGACATGTACACCATCTCTATCAATATTGCCGGCAACGGCGGTATGAGTATGCCCATTGGCCTGGGCGCTGATTCTGGCATGCCCGTGGGCGCTCAGATTATCACTCCCGCTTTCAAGGACGAGAACATGATTCGCGCCGCCGCTGCTCTTGAGCGCATTTACGGCACCGCACCTATTGCGCCTGCTTTTGCGGAAGGAGGTGCATGCTAAATGAAGAAGCTGGAAGAGGTCTTAAAAGACTGGGAGGCCGTTATTGGTTTGGAAATCCATGCTGAGCTGACCACTCTGAACACCAAGATGTTCTGCGGATGCAAGCTGGAATTTGGCGCTGCCCCCAATACTCATACTTGCCCGGTGTGCTTGGGCATGCCTGGTGCACTGCCGGTGCCTAACAAGGCTGCTATTGAGAGCATTGTGCTGGCTGGCTTGGCAACCAATTGCGACATTGAAAAGCACTCCATGTTCTATCGCAAGAACTATATGTATCCCGATATGGCCAAGAACTTCCAGACCACTCAGGGCCCGGTTGCCTTCTGCATGCGCGGTCACCTTGACCTGGAGGTTGATGGCCCTGCTGCAAAAGAGCGCGGCGACCTGGCCGGACTTGAGGTGGGCGAGACCCGCGGCAACGTGACCAAGACCGAAGACGGCTACGTGGCTCATGTGGGCATCACCCGCATCCACATGGAGGAAGACGCTGGTAAGATGGTGCATGTGGGCGGTGGCGAAGGCCGTATTGCCGGTGCAACCCATTCCCTGGTTGACTACAACCGTGCCGGCACGCCGCTGATTGAGCTAGTTACCGAGCCCGAGCTGCGCACTCCCGAGGAAGCTCGCCTGTTCATGCAGAAGCTGCGTCAGATTTATCTGGCCATTGGCATCTCCGACTGCTCTATGGAAGAGGGCAGCATGCGCTGCGACGGCAACATCTCTTTACGTCGCCGCGGTGCAACCGAGTTCGGCACCAAGACCGAGCTGAAGAACATGAATAGCTTCAAGAATCTGCACGATGGCCTGGCCTATGAAATTTGCCGCCAGGCTGAAGTGCTGGAAAATGGCGGCTACATTCGCCAGGAAACCCGTCACTGGGATCCTTCGGGCAAGCGCACCATCTGCATGCGCGTGAAGGAAACCGCCGATGACTACCGTCTGTTCCCCGAGCCCGACCTGGCTCCCTACGATTTGACCGACGAGTGGATTGACGGCGTTCGCGCCAAGCTTCCCGAGCTGCCCGATGCTAAGCGTGACCGCTTTGTGGCAACCTGGAACCTGCCCAAGGCCGATGCGGCCGATTTGGCGGGCGACAAGGAAAGTGCCGCGTTCTTCGAGGAATGCGCTGCGGGCCTGGACGATGCCCAGGCTAAGAAGGTTGCCAATCTGCTGTTGAACGATGTGAGCGCCTACCTGAAGGAAAAGGGCCTTGAACTGGGTGAAAGCCAACTGGCTCCTTCCGCTTTGGCCGAGCTGGCCAAGCTTTTGGCTGATGATGTCATTAGCTCCAAACAAGGCAAGGAAGTGCTTACTGCCATGTTTGAAGAGGGCGCAGACCCTGCAGCCTACGTGGAATCTCACGGCATGAAACAGGTTTCTGATACGGGCGCCTTGGAGGCTATCGTCGATGCGGTTATCGCCGAGAATCCCGGCCAGGTTGCAAAGTACAAGGGCGGCAACACCAAGGTTATCGGCTTCTTCGTTGGCCAATGCATGAAGCAGACCAAGGGCCAGGGTAACCCCAAGCTGCTCAATGAGCTGCTGGCTAAAAAGTTGGACGAAGCATAGTGGAACACGCTTTTACCGATATGGGGTTTGCCAAGACCGACCATGATCGCGCGCGTCGTCAGGGCGTGGGCGAAGTGGTGTACGGCGCGGGCAAAACCGCTGAACAGATTATCGCTATTTGCCGCTCTCTTATGGAGGGCGGCCAAGAGCGCGTGCTGGTAACGCGCGTTGATGATGAGAAGATGACGGCGCTGGAAGGGGCCTTTGCCCAGGAGCCCCATCAGGTGTTTTCTCAGGCTCACCTGTTCGTGGCAGGTGAATTGCCGACCCCCTATACCCGCATTGGCAAGGTGGCTGTGGTGGTTGCCGGAACCAGCGACTTGCCCGTGGCTGAAGAGGCCGCGCTGACTGCCGAGTTTCTGGGCGCCCGCGTTGAGCGCGTGTACGATGTGGGCGTGGCGGGCATACATCGCTTGCTAGCCTGCGCTGATCGCTTCCAAGACGCCAACGTCATTGTGGCGGTAGCCGGCATGGAAGGCGCGCTGCCTTCTGTAGTGGGCGGCATGGTGAGCTGTCCGGTTATCGCGGTGCCCACCAGCGTTGGCTACGGCGCATCGTTCCAGGGAGTTGCGGCACTGCTGGGCATGCTGAACAGCTGTGCCAGTGGCGTTTCTGTGGTGAATATCGACAATGGATTTGGCGCTGGCTATCAGGCTAGCCTTATTAACAGACAGAGTGTGCATTAAATGACTCGTTCCCTTTATTTGGAGTGCAGCGCCGGCATTAGCGGCGATATGACCGTGGCGGCCCTGCTGGACGCAGGCGCCAGCGAAGAGAAGCTGCGCAGCGTGCTGGATACTCTTCCGGTGCAGGGTTTTTCCATTGAGGTCAGACGCGTCCAGAAAGCGGGCCAAGACGCCTGCGATTTCAACGTGGTGCTGGATGAGGTCCATGAGAGCCATGACCACGACATGGAGTATCTGTACGGCCAAGCTCACGAGCACGAGCATTCCCACGAACGCCATCACGAGCATCGCGGCATGGCGGAGATTACCGCCATCATCGATGGTTGCGCTGCCACGGAAGGCGCCAAAGACTTGGCAAAGCGCATCTTCAACATAATTGCCAACGCCGAAGCGAAGGCCCATGAAACCACCGTTGACCAGGTGCATTTCCACGAAGTGGGCGCGGTAGACTCCATCGTGGATGTGCTTGCGGCCGCAGTTTGCTTCGATGACCTGGGCATTTCTGATGTTATTGTCACCCGTTTGAATGAAGGCCAGGGCACGGTGCGCTGCCAGCACGGCGCGCTTCCCGTTCCTGTGCCGGCGGTGTGCAACATTGTTGAAGCGCACCAGATTCCCCTGAAGATCCTGAACGTGCAAGGCGAGCTGGTAACCCCTACGGGCGCTGCTATCGCTGCGGCTCTGCGCACCACGGACAAGCTGCCCAAGATGTTCACCGTTGAGCGCATTGGCTTGGGCGCGGGAAAGCGCGTTTACCCGGAAACCTCGGGGCTTTTACGCGCGCTGATCATTAACGACCAATTCGAAAACTAAGCAAACAGCCTAAAAGAGGCTCAGCTGATTATCCTCTTCCACCACGGGAGCACTGACCAGTGCCATTGGTGGAATATCCAGGCATGCCCTGAACTGGTCGGTGAGCCACAGGGGCGCTAGGGAAGCGTTCAAAACCAGGGGCATGCGATCATGCACCGCGCCAACCACCGCATCAGGTTCGGTGGTTATCAAAGAGAAGCACCCATCGCCGTAAATGCCTGCGAGAAACAGCAGGGGTTCTTGGGCGCTCGTGAACTGATAGCGGGCTTTGACCTGCTTTTTCGTTTTAGCGCTGCGCACGGTTTCTGTGCGGTGGGTTTCGAAAAAGGCCGTGGCGGGCACCAGGCAGCGGCGCTCTAAAAGGGCGTCTTCCCAAAAGGAATGAGGCTCACTTGCTGTCTCCATGCGGGTGTTAAACACCAATTGCTTAGACCACGAAACGGAAAATCCCCAGGTCATGTCATGCACAATGGGCACATCTGATCCTACAATAAGGGAGCAGGTGTCTCCTGGGAAAAGGGAGTTTTGCTCGGGGCTTGCCAGCTGGTCAACCGCATAATCCACTGCATCTACCGCACCAGCGGCAATCTGTCGCGCTATGTCTTCCACCACCGCAGAGGGCAGGGGATTGAATTGATGACACATAGGATCCTCCCGAAAAATGACCCATTCATTGTATCTTTTGTTGCGGGCTGTGCCAATTTGGCGCTCAGGGTTGGAAAAAACCTAAATTGCCTGCTCCGCTAGCCTTTTTGCCTGTGGGGAAGGCCCGTTCAAAGGTAAAATACACTTTCTGAAAATAAATACTTGCTTTAGCACTCTACTGTGCTAAAGTGTCAACAGGCAAAGCCTGGGGTTTTGTCTGCATACTGGTTTTGAACGACTGAACAAGGACTGAAATGAATTACGTTACGCCGGCGGGTTTCCGCGACTTTTCCGCCGAAGAAGCCGCAATGCGCGAGCAGATCACTTATGAGGTGCAGCAGCTGTTTGCCAAGAGCGGTTATACCCCCATTGAGACTCCCACCCTTGAGATTATGGATGTGCTGGAGGCGGGCGGCCGCGTGCCGGGCTCTCCCTTCAAGCTGTTTGACTCCACGGGTGAGCTTTTAGCCATGCGCCCCGATGTGACCATGCAGGTGGCTCGCATGTGCTCCACGCGTTATGCCGGCGTACAGAAGCCCCTTCGCTTCCGCTACACCCAGCGTGTGTTCCGCGAGGCTGATACCCGCCTGCAGGCTGCGACCCGCGAGATGACCCAGATTGGCGTGGAATGCATTGGCGAAAGCGGCGCCGCAGCCGATGCTGAGGTTATCGGTCTGATGACGGAAGCCCTGATTACCGCAGGCGTTCCCGAGTTCAAGCTGGCTGTTGCCACCGTTGGCGTGCTTCGCGCGCTGCTGGCTGCCAGCGAAGGCTCTGCTGGTTGGCAGACTCAGGTGCTTCAGGCCTATCATTCTTCTAACTTCGTTGATTTGGACACCCTGACCGACCCTGACAGCGAGGACTTTACCGGTTACGGCGCCCGCGAAGATGTTGCTACGGCTATCCGCCAGCTGGCACGCATTCGCGGTGGGGAAGAAGCTATTGCTGCCGCTCGCGCCCTGGTTGAGCCTCTGGGCTGCACCGATGGCCTTGATGCCTTCCAGCAGGCCTATGAGCTGCTGTGCCAGCGCGGTTTGCGCGACCGCATCATGATTGACTTTTCCATCATGAGCTCGTTCGACTATTACACGGGTATCGTGTTTGAGGCTTATGCTCCCCAGATTGGTACTGCTTTGGGCAGCGGCGGCCGTTACGATCACATGCTGGCAGCTTATGGCCAAGACCGTCCTGCTGCTGGTTTTGCCTTCTACCTGGAGCAGGCCATGGAGGCGCGCCAATTGCAGAAGTCGGCTCAGTGGACTCAGCCCCAGGAACGCCCCCTGCGCATCGCCGTGCCTAAGGGCTCCCTGAACCCTGACGCCATTGCCGCTCTGGAGCGTGCTGGCTTGGATGTAACCGGCTTGGCCCATCCCGGACGCCTGCTGCGTATCAGCAACCCGGGTGTTGAGTACATCATCGTGCGTCCTTCCGATGCTCCCGTTTTCGTGAGCTTGGGCGCGGCCGATTGCGGCATTTGCGGCAAGGACTCCCTGATTGAGGCCGATGCCGACGTGGTGGAGCTGGTTGACCTGACCTTCGGCGCTTGCCGCTTCATTGTGGCTGAGCCTGCAGAGGCCAAGGGCGTGGCCGAGGAGCGCTATCAGAAGCTGGGCTCCTTCCGCGTTGCCACTAAGTATCCCAACATCTCTCGCGATTTCTACGCCAAGCGCGGCATGCAGGTGGAAATTGTGAAGCTTCAGGGAAATATTGAATTGGCGCCTTTGACGGGCATGGCCGAACGTATTGTTGACATTACCGCCACGGGCACCACGTTGCGCGAGAACAACTTGGTTATCGTTGATGAGGTGTGCGCTAGCACGGCCCGCTTCTTTGGCAATGTTTGCTCGTTCCGCACCAATCCTCGTGTGGCGCAACTGGCAAAGGCAATGGGCGAAACGCTGGGCGAAGCAACGGTTATTGCTGGTTCGTCGAACAACTAATGTGACAGAATTGCCCCGGGCGCTTTTGTCATAAAAAGGATAGAACGAAGGTTATAAGGCCCGTCGATGGGCGGGATGAAACATAGGAGGAAAACATGCGCAGGATCATTCTGCAACAGGGCGAGAAGCTTCAGGAAAGCGATCTTTCTCGTAAGGGCGCCTTTAACGCCCAGGCCATGGCGGCAGCCACGGCAATCATCGAAGATGTACGTGAACGCGGCGATGAGGCGCTGCGCGAATATACCGCCAAGTTTGACGGCGTGGAGCTGGAGACCTTCCGCGTGAGCCAGGAGGCCATTGATGCCGCCGTGTCTCAGTGCGACCCCCATGTGGCCGAGTGCCTGGAGCATGCTGCTGAGCAGATTCGCGAATTCCACGCTCGCCAGGTAAAGCAGAGCTGGTTTGAAGAGCGCGAAAACGGCGCCTTCGTGGGCACCAAGTACACCCCGCTGGATTCCGTGGGCATCTACGTTCCCGGCGGCCGCGCCCTGTATCCCTCTTCGCTGCTGATGAACGCTCTGCCTGCATCTGTTGCTGGCGTCAAGCGCATTGTATGCTGCACGCCTCCCACTAAAGACGGCTCCCTGGACTCCGCCATTCTGAAGGCGGCCCAGCTGTGCGGTATCTCCGAGATTTACACCATTGGCGGTTCTCAGGCAATTGGCGCTATGGCCTACGGCACCGAGAGCATTGCTCCCGTGTGCAAGGTAACCGGCCCTGGCAACGCCTTTGTAGCCGCTGCCAAGAAGATTGTTTCCGGCGACTGCGGCATCGATATGATCGCCGGCCCCTCTGAGGTGTGCGTTGTGGCTGATGAGAGCGCCGATCCCATGCTGGTTGCCATTGACCTCATGGCTCAGGCCGAGCACGATCCCCTGGCTACCTGCTACCTGGTTACCACCAGCGAAGCATACGTTGACCAGGTGGAGGAGTGGATTGCCAAGCACATGCAGGAAAGCACCCGCGCTGAAATCACCACCGCATCTTTGAACGATTACGGCACCGTAGTGGTATGCCCCGATATGGCTACTGCCCTGGAGGCCGTGAATGTCATTGCCCCCGAGCACCTGGAGCTGCACTTCGAAGGCGCCATGAACAAGCTGGGCGCTGTGCGCAACGCGGGCGCCATCTTCGTGGGCGAGTGGACCGCCGAGGCCGTAGGTGACTACGTGGCCGGCCCCAACCACACCCTGCCCACTGGTGGTACGGCACGTTTCTCCAGCCCTCTTTCCGTGGACGACTTCGTGAAGAAATCCAGCGTCATCTGCTATTCTGCTGAGGCCCTGGCTAGCGATGCCGATTCCGTTATCACCATCGCTCATCACGAGGGTCTGTGGGCGCATGCTCATAGCGTTGAACTCCGCCGTGACATCATTAACGGACGTCTCTAGGCGGGCGCTAAGCTCCCTTTCGCTCACCCTCACCGCGCTTATAGGCGTGTTCGGCTTCGCGGCGGGACCTATCATCCCGCCGATAGACGCTGTGCGTAATTGGAAAAGGAAACTTATGAAACGCGTAATCAAATCGGTCCCCCAGCTGGATGGTCTGGAGCCCTACGATCCCAAATATCTGCCGGCCAAGGCCTTGATCTCGGCAAATGAGAGCCCTTACGACATCTCTGAAGATATTCGCGCCGAGATTGCCCAGGCTATTGCCCAGGTGCCCTTCAATCGCTACCCGGACCCGTTGGCCAACGAGCTGCGCGACATGATTGCCCAGGCCAATGGCCTTTCCCGCGATCAGGTGCTGCTGGGCAACGGCGGCGACGAGCTGCTCTACGACTTGGCCCTGGCGTATGGCTGCAAGGGCCGCAAGATGATCAACGTGGTGCCCGCGTTTTCGGTGTATGCCCTGAACGCACGCCTGACCGATACCGAAGTGGTGGAAATTCCCCGCAAGGCCGACATGAGCATCGACGAGGAAGCCGTTTTGGCCCGCGTGGCGCAAGGCGACATTTCCTACGTGGTCATCACCAGCCCCAACAACCCCACGGGTGGCGCTGCCTCCCATCAGTTTATCGAGCGCCTGCTGAACGCTACCGACGCTTTGGTCATGGTGGACGAGGCTTACGGCGAATTTGCCGAGCAATCCTGCCTTGACCTGCTGAAAGACCACGAGAACCTGCTTATTTTGCACACCTTCTCCAAGGCCTTCTCCCTGGCAGGCGTTCGCCTGGGTTACTACCTGGGCAGCGAGGCGGTCATTCGCGAGTTCATCAAGTTCCGTCAGCCCTATTCGGTTGACTCCGTTTCCCAGGCCATTGGCAAGGTGGTGTACAGCCATCGCGCCGAATTCATGGAAACCGCCCGTGAACTTGCCGCTGCAGCAAAGCAGCTGGCTGCGGCTTTGAAGGAAATGCCCCAGGTAGAAGAGGTGTACCACACCGATTCCAACTTCGTGCTGTTTAAGGTGCCCCGTGCTGGCCTGGTTTGGCAGATGCTTTACGACCAGGGCGTGCTGGTGCGCGATTTTTCGCGTGGCGCGGGCACTACCGACTGCCTGCGCGTGACCGCTGGCAGCCCTGAAGAAAACCAGTTGTTCCTGAGCGCTTTGGAAAACGCCTTGCGCGCTCGATAGGAGGAAAGAATGCGTACCGCTGCAATTTCTCGTACTACCAAAGAAACCGACATCCAGGTAGAAATCAACCTGGATGGCACCGGCAAAACCGACATCGACACGGGTGTGCCCTTCTTCGACCACATGCTGGACGCCTTTGGTCGCCATGGCCTGTTCGACCTGACGGTGCACTGCAAGGGCGACATTGAGGTTGACGCCCACCACACCGTGGAAGACTGCGGCATCGTGCTGGGCCAGGCCATTGCCCAGGCCCTGGGCGACAAGCGCGGCATCACCCGCTACGCTTCCATCGCCCTGCCCATGGACGAGACCCTCATTGGCGCTGCCATTGACATCTCGGGCCGCGGCGGTTGCTACACTGACCTGTGCATTCCTGCCGAGCAGGTGGGCACCTTTGATACCGAGCTGGGCGAGGAGTTCTTTATTGCCCTGGCTAACAACGCCGGTATCACCCTGCATATCAATCAGATTGCCGGCGGCAATTCTCATCATATTCTGGAGGCAAGCTTTAAGGCTGTGACCAGGGCTTTGTCTGCCGCAGTGGCTATTGATCCCCGTATTGCCGATCAGCTTCCCACCACGAAGGGCGCCCTGTAATGATTGCTTTGGTTGACTATAAAAAGGGAAACATTCGCAGCGTGGAAAAGGCGTTGCAGGCCGTGGGCGCGCCGGTGGTTGTAACCAGCGACCCTGCGGAAATTGCCGCTGCCAGCACCATCGTGCTGCCGGGTGTTGGCGCCTTCGCCGATGCCGTTGCCAGCATGAACGAGCTGGGTCTTGCCGGCGTGGTTCGCCAGCGCATTGAAGACGGCGTGCCGTTTCTGGGCATCTGCTTGGGCATGCATCTGCTGTTTGAAGATGGCACCGAGCGCCCTGAAGGGGAGCCGCTGCCTAAGGGCCTGGGCCTGATTCCCGGCACGGTGGACATGCTGCCTCGCGTTGACGCCCAGGGCAATGCTTACAAGATTCCCCATGTGGGCTGGAATACGGTGGAATTCGCGGAAGACCCCCTGTTCGAGGGCATCCCCCAAGGTGAGCACTTCTATTTCACCCACAGCTTCGCGGTGCCTGAAAGCGATTGCACCCTGGCAACCACCACCCACAGCATCACCTTCCCCTGCGCAGTGAAGTACGGTCCGTGTGCCTATGGCGTGCAGTTCCACCCCGAGAAAAGCTCTGACGCAGGCGTGGCTTTGCTGCGCAATTTTGTGACTTTGGCAAAGGAGGCCTAAATGTATCTGCTTCCTGCAGTTGATATTCTTGACGGTAAGGCGGTGCGCCTGTCAAAGGGCGATTACAACGCCGTGACCACCTACAACGATGACCCGGTGGCTCAGGCTCAGGAATTTGAGCAGCTGGGTGCCACATGGCTGCATGTGGTTGACTTGAACGGCGCCAAGAGCGGCATTCCCGAAAACGCCGCCATCATTGAGAAGATTTTGGCGAAGACCCTGCTCAAGGTGGAAGTGGGCGGCGGTTTGCGCAGCCTGGAAGCCTGCGAGCGCCTGTATCAGGCGGGTGTGACCCGCATGGTGCTGGGCACCGCCCTGGTGCGTGACCCCGAATTCGCCCAGGCCGCCATCGAGAAATACGGTAACGCTTTGGCCGCCGGCATTGACGCCAAGGGCGGGGAAGTAGCCGTGGCTGGCTGGATTGAGGGTTCTGGCATTGCCGCCACCGAGTTGGCATCCCGCATGGCAAACTTGGGCTACAAGCATCTGATTTACACCGATATCGCCCGCGACGGCATGCAGACGGGCATTGAGCCTGAGGCGTATGTGCGCATGGCCGAGGCCTTCCGCAATCCCGTCATCGCTTCGGGCGGCGTGGCCTCCGTGGCCGATATTGAGAACCTGGCCGCGGTGGCGGGCTCCATTGAGGGCATCATCACCGGTCGCGCCATCTATGAAGGCACTTTGGGCGTGGTTGAGGGCGTAGCCAAGTGCGTGGAAGTCACGCGTGCTTGGGATGTTGCCCAGGCCGCCAAGGACCCCTGCGGAATGGGAGGCACCTGTGCTTGCTAAACGCGTAATTCCCTGCATGGACGTGAAAGACGGCCGTGTGGTCAAGGGTGTGAACTTCGTGAACCTGCGCGACGCCGGTGACCCCATTGAGCTGGCCAAACGCTACGACGAGCAGAAGGCCGACGAGGTCATCTTCCTGGACATCACCGCTACCAGCGACGATCGCGCCACCACCATCGAGCTAGCTTCTCAGGCCTCTGAGCAACTGCGCTTGCCCTACTGCGTGGGTGGCGGTTTTCGTACTATCGCCGACATTCGTCGCATGATTGCTGCCGGCGCCGATAAGGTTTCCGTGAACAGCGCCGCCGTGAAGAACCCCGCTATTATCACCGAAGCCGCTGCTGCCTTCGGTAGCCAGGCCATTATCTGCGCCATTGACGCCAAACAGGTGCCCGGCAACCCCAACAAGTGGGAAGTGTACACGGCGGGCGGCCGCAACAACACCGGCTTTGATGCTGTGGAGTGGGCCGCTGAGGCTTGCCGCCGCGGTGCTGGCGAGATTTTGCTGACCAGCATGGACCGCGATGGCAGCTGTGATGGCTTTGACTGCGCTCTGACCAGGGCTGTTGCTCGCGCGGTGAACATTCCCGTTATTGCATCAGGTGGCGTGGGCAAGATCGAGCACTTCGCCGAGGGCATCATCGAAGGCGAAGCTGACGCCGTGTTGGCAGCCAGCGTGTTCCACTTCGGGCAGCTTACGGTGCGAGAAGTTAAGGAATATATGCGCGCCCAAGGTATCTCCGTCAGGCTCTAATGCCTGACAAGCTTGCTGCAGGCTCCGTTCGCGGCGCTTAGGCCAGCTCACTGCGCCTTCGCGGCTTCAAGAGTTTCCTTCTTGGCGGCAGGGTTGGTGGCCAAAATCTGGCAACGTTCTGCGACGAAATCAAGCAGCTCTTTCTCTATGAGATATTCCTTCGTCTGTACTGATAACAGCTGAAATGTACCATATTTCAAGCCTTGCGGGATGCGTCCTGTGCCGTATCTTTTTCGTTTGTTTTGCACAACCTCTAGTATGCGCGCGGCCCAATTCTCTACATCTGGTATACTATCTTGGGCAAAAATGCACTACCAGAAAGATGAAACATGGCACAAACCACCGCCGCTTATGGCAACGATAGTATCCGTCAGTTGAAAGATGAAGAGCGTGTCCGTTTGCGACCTGCGGTTATCTTCGGCTCTGATGGCTTGGACGGCTGCGAGCACGCCGTTTTCGAGATCCTTTCCAATTCTGTCGACGAAGCTCGCCAGGGTTATGGCCAGCTGATTACCTTGACCGTGTTCAAGGATGGCTCCATTCAGGTGGAAGACAACGGCCGCGGCTGCCCCTTGGATTGGAATCCCAAGGAGAAGCGCTTCAACTGGGAGCTGGTCTTTTGCGAGCTTTACGCAGGCGGCAAGTACAACAACAACGCCGGCGGCGATTACGATTACTCCCTGGGCACCAACGGCCTGGGCTCTTGCGCTACCCAGTATGCCTCTGAGTATATGGATGTCACCGTTTGGCGCGAGGGCAACAAGTACCAGCTGCATTTCAAGAAGGGTAAGGTTGTGGGCTCCAAAAAGAAGGCCCTGACCGTTGAGCCCACCGATGAGCTGCGTACGGGTACCACCATCAAATGGCGCCCTGACCTGGAAGTTTTCACTGCCATTGAAATTCCCCTGGAGTGGTTCCAGGAGACCATGCGCCGCCAGGCCGTGGTGAATGCCAACGTGACGTTCCGTTTGGTGGTTGAAGGCGACGAAGGCTTTACCACCGAGGAGTTCTGCTACCCCAAGGGCATTGAGGACTACATTCTGGAAAAGGTGGGCACCGATTATCTGACCGAGCCCTTCTTCATGCAGGCCGACCGCCGCGGTCGCGATCGCGATGACCTGCCCGATTACAACGTGAAAATCACCGCATGCCTGTGCTTTAGCCGCACCTTCCAAATGCAGGAGTACTACCACAACTCCAGCTGGCTGGAAAACGGCGGCAGTCCCGAAAAGGCGGCTCGTAATGCCCTGACCAGCGCTCTTGATAGTTACATTAAGGGCCAAAACAAATACAACAAGAATGAAAGCCCCATTAAGTGGCAAGACGTGCAAGACTGCTTGGTGCTGGTGACTAACTGCTTCTCTACGCAGACTAGCTATGAAAACCAAACCAAGAAGGCTATCAACAACAAGTTCATTCAGCAGGCCATGACCGCCTTCCTTAAAGAGCGCATGGAAACCTATTTGATTGAGAACAAGCCTGCCGCTGACAAAATCATGGAGCAGGTGCTCATTAACAAGCGCTCTCGCGAGAATGCGGAAAAGACCCGTCAGAGCATCAAGACAAACTTGCAGCAGAAGCAGGATATGTCAAACCGTGTGCAGAAGTTCATCGACTGCCGTAGCAAAGATCGTGATCGCCGCGAAGTCTACATTGTAGAGGGCGACTCTGCAGCGGGCGCTTGCCGCCAGTCCCGCGATGCCGAATTCCAAGGCATCATGCCTGTTCGCGGCAAGATTTTGAACTGTTTGAAGGAAGACTACCCGCGCATTTTCAAAAGCGAGATCATTATGGACTTGCTCCGTGTTCTGGGTTGCGGTGTTGAGGTCAAAGACAAGCGTATGAAGAACTTGGGCACCTTTGATTTGGGCAACCTGAACTGGAGCAAGGTCATTATCTGCACCGACGCCGACGTTGACGGCTACCATATTCGCACCCTGATTTTGACCATGCTGTACCGCTTGGTGCCCACGCTCATCAACGAGGGCTACGTGTTCATTGCCGAATCGCCCCTGTACGAGATCAACTGCAAAGACAAGACCTATTTCGCCTACACCGAGTTGGAAAAGGCCCAGTACCTGGAGGAAATTGGCGATCAGAAATGCAGCATCAATCGCTCCAAAGGTTTGGGTGAAAACGACCCCGACATGATGTGGATGACCACCATGAATCCCGAGACGCGCCGTTTGATCAAGGTGCTGCCGGAAGATGTGGTGCGCATGGAGACTATGTTCAACCTGCTGCTGGGCACCGACGATGAGGGCCGTAAGCGCCACATTGCCCTGCACGGCAAAGAGTATCTTGATCAGTTGGATCTGCAGTAGGAAGGGGGAGTCATGGCAAAGAAAACGAAGAAAGAAACCGTAAAGCGCCGCGTGAGCAACCCCAATGTTATTGGTTTGCATTCGGAGGTTTTGGACCAGCCCATTACTCAGACCCTGGAAACCAATTACATGCCCTACGCCATGAGCGTGAACGTAAGCCGCGCTATTCCTGAGATTGACGGCTTCAAACCTTCCCATCGCAAGTTGCTCTACACCATGTACAAGATGGGCCTGCTGAACGGTGCCCGCCAGAAGAGCGCCAACATTGTGGGCCAGACCATGAAGCTGAACCCCCACGGCGACGCCGCCATCTATGAGACCATGGTGCGTTTGGCCACGGGCAACGAGGCCTTGTTGACCCCCTTTGTGGATTCCAAGGGCAACTTCGGCAAGTACTATTCTGGCGACATGAGCTACGCAGCCAGCCGTTACACCGAGGCAAAGTTGAGCCCTATCTGCGCCGAGATCTTCAAGGACATCGATAAAGACCCTGTTGACTTCGTGGATAGCTACGATGGCGCCATGCAGGAGCCTCGCTTGCTGCCCACCACTTTCCCCAATGTGTTGGTTAGCGCCAACAAGGGCATTGGCGTGGCCCTGGCAAGTGACATTTGCGGCTTCAACCTGAACGAAGTATGCTCCGCCACCATGGCCTATCTGAAGGACCCCACCTGCGATCTGTTCGAGCACATGCCTGCCCCTGACTTTTCCACGGGCGGCGAGATTGTGTACCGGCGCAGCGAGATGGAGCGCATCTACGAAACGGGCACGGGTGGCTTCCAGATTCGCTCCCGTTGGCGCTACTTGCCTGATGAGCGCATCATTGAGGTGTACGAGATTCCCTACACCACCAAGACCGACGTGATCATCGACCGCATTGTGAAGCTGTCCAAAGAG
>JAQXTF010000024.1 GCA_029219345.1 Eggerthellales bacterium | reverse complement strand
CGGATTGCATCGAGAGGTACGTTCTCCTGGCCCCCTCCGAGCAGACCTGCGAAGGAATCGATGTCGCGCTGCGCCATCTTGAGCTGGTGCAGGCTGTCGGCGGCGCAGGTCGGCGCGTCCGCATCAAGCTTGATGTCGAGGTTGGCCTTGCGCAGGGAATCGAGGCTGGCGATGCTCAAGGTGAAGGGGCAGGCGGTGTTGACATTGGCCAGATGCGGTGCGATGAAATCGTTCATGAATTCGGCGACGCTGCGGAATTCGATATCCGCACAGTTGCGGCCGTCGTTGTAAATCTCGGAGCGCACCGCGGTCACCGGTAGGCCCTTGCCGGTGGGGATCTGGGTGTCGCCCAAACCCGTGAAGCCTTGGAGGGTGGTTGACTTGCCGACGCGCGCCTCGCCGGAAACGCCCAGGTTGAGGGTCTCGCGGGAGAATTCGTCCCTGAGGTCAGCGAGGGCGCTGATGCGGCGGCGGCAATCCTTCTTGGCCGAAGCGACGAACCCGGCAGCCTCATGCAGTTCGGCGGAGTAGGAAGCGTTTTCCACGCACTTCGCCAGGCTGGAAAGCGCGCTCTCGAGATCGGTCAGGTCCTTGCCGCTTTCAGCGCATGCTTCGATTTCGCTGAGGATTTCAGGCAAAAGGCCGCGACGCCTTTCGAGGATATCGGCAACTTCGTCTGTAACGGAAGAAATATGTGCATTCTTCACTTCAATTGCTTTATTGTTCATATTCACAGAAACCTTCTTTCCGGTGCCTTTGGCACCCTTTTGCGCATCGCGCATTTCAAGCAACTGGTGCTATCTTAGATTCGCCCTAAGACTTAAAATGGTGTTTTGAATTCCTGCTTCTTGCTCATCTATATCGCGGCTCGTCAAGTGGAGGCTCCAGTGCCAAATGAACTTAACGCCCTGAAAAATATCCAGGGGAACAACTTCGGTCAGCTCACAAAACAAAGCATGTCGACCCTTAATGAGATGTCGCACAAACCCATAACCGTAGCTAAAGCCTATGCCGAACTGAGCCAAGACATTCGCCCCTTTGGAGAGCGGCTTATCGAGTATGCATGCGAGCGATTCAGCATCCTTGAATATGGCGAGGATATACCGATTGGAAGGGCAGAGACGCCGGCGCTCGTTGAGAAACGGATTCAGCAAGCCGCCAAAGAAGGCGGGATACGGTCCGTCGCTCGTAGTGTGGATAGGAATGGCAAGCGAGGAATGGTTGAGGGCTTCCCCCCCAAAACCCTGAGAAGCTGGCTGTCGTACAGGAGGGATGTTTGCCCTATCCAAGACCGCGTCGATGTTTTTAAACTGTGCCTTGTTTTCAAACTAGGAGTCGAAGATTCGGCGGTTTTCTTGCACGACGTCCTCTATATCGATTGGTTTAACTATCGCAGTATTGAAGATTGGATTTACTTATACTTTTTAAACCATCAAGATGCTTTTGGGAAACGCTCGTTTTCCGAAGCGATAGCCATGATTGAGGAAATGAGCAAGCTCGCCGAGATAGAAGTCACGTCTTCTAGAAAAATACATAGCAAAGCTGATGTTTGTCGGTTCATTGGGGATATTCAGAGAACAACGTGCCTTCTTCAAGACAAACTTTGGGAGTTTTCGTTGCGACAGACAGATACAACACGGGGGGTCAAAGACTTTCTACGGAGCAACATCAAGAGCTTTACGGCTATTCGACGGTCGGCATATGATCAATATCTTTATCATCTAGGTACGGATCCCGATCTCGCAAAGTACGCAGAAGAGACCGATTTCAAAACCTTGAAATATTTGTACACCAAGCGATTCAACAAGGGGGCCGTACTTCCGACAAATCTCTACTTAGATATGTCTGCTGCCGAGAACTATCGCGATAGGAAGGCCAAACGACTAATCGGCTCGCGCGTAATAGAAGCGCGTGAAGCCTGGTGGCAAGCACACAAAGAACAACCCAAAGATCGCAAAGCCACCGCACAGACAGAGCTTTTGGATAAAAGGTTTGTTGTCACAAAGGAGTTGAAAAAAATAAAACAGACAGGTGTTCTCCGAGGGAACATGCTCTTTGTCCTCTTCTATCGTTTTTCCCTCGAACACTGCTACAACGACATACTCAACGACCAAAACAAAAGGCAGCCCAAGCTCCCCAAAGAAGGGCTATTCGACAAGTTCTATAAAGAAGCCAACCGCATTCTGGTCGATGAATGCGGCATGATGCCTCTACATCCTCGGAATCCACGCGACAGGATGTTCCTACTTTCTGTCGCGGCGGCGGAAGCGGGAGACGAGGATCGAAAGCCGATAGACCCCATTGATTATCTGGACGACTTGCTCTGCGATCACTACCGCAGCCTGCAACAAGAGCAGCAATGATCGCCCAAGCTTGATTCTAATCATGGCTCGATGGCATGGTCATCTTGACCATGCCATCGAGCCCTAACGCCCGTTACTTCTCCGTTAGCGCGGAATCTGCTTCGAGCTCATTAGCGTAGCCAAGAAGGCGCTCAATCGCTTTCTCGATTTCAAATGGCCGCTCTTCCCCAGTGCTTTCCATGATTACTTGGAAAAGGCGTGATTTCCACACAAGAGATTGCCGCTGGAGTTCTTTCCATACGAAATCTTCTTTGTTAAGACCCATTCTGGTGAGCCTATCCTCAATCATCTCATCGCAAAACTTCTGCGCCGAGGAAAGGCTGAACGCAAGGTCGTTAAGTCCTTCGCGATCTTCGTTTTCGGCACCACAAAGCAGGTTCCAGTAATTGACGAGAATCTTTTTGTACTCATCGATCTCGGGGGCAAGCGATGCAAGGATGTGCCGCGGACTCGAGCCAAAGAGGCTGATGTATTTCGTAGAATCTTCAATATGAGCTCTGAAGTAACCGCATGAGACCATTCGCGACAAATCATCTTCATATTCATGTCCCGCGATGGATAAAAGGACTTCACTTGTGTACGAGCAAGGAAATTCGACTTCGAATTCCATGAAGGCCGCTGCCATCAAAACGCGTTTCTGGCCATACGTTAACGGCTCATAGGATCCCCGGCAGAGCGCCTTGAGGATAAGAAGATCCGCCCTCATCTCAGATCCGCTTTGGTACCTATCCATTGCTTCAACTGTCAAAGTCTTACCCAGAATACGGTTGATGCACAGCTTTATGCGAGAATCGATGCCCTCACTGCGCAGCTTTTCATAACAAGCTTCCGAGAGAGCCCAATCCCCATCGAAATGAATCACCTCTACAGGAAGAGGGGCTCTCCCGATCATGAACCAAAAAAGCATAGCACCCAGGGCGTATAAATCACTTGCCGGGCAGAGAGTATCTCTGTATCCGAGATGAGTTTGTTCGTAGGCCGACCAGTTTCCCGAATTGGTTAGGGGGACATCCGCATCTTTCGCCTCATCGAACGAAAGCACCGTATCAAAGTCAAAGAGCTTCACCGACCCGGTGAAGTTACCCTGTGCGTCTTGGCCGGCAAGAAGAACATTGGAGGGCTTCAAGTCGAGATACAGATAACCCATGCCGTGAATGGCCTCAAGAGCTTCGCACAGATTGATCAGGACCTGCACGCGCTGCAAAAAGCTCAGCTTCTCAACTGCTTTGTCCAACGGTTCGCCAAAGGAAGCGTCGGTTACATAATATAATGCTTCGTCGCTAGGGCACTTCTGCAGGTAGCAAACGAAATGACCCTTCGAATCCGTAGTGCCAATATGGCGCCAATGAATCTCATCGTTTGCCTCTTCGCAAATAGCCTCTTCCTCGCTGTAGTCATGCCACTCATCATGCACAACACCAAGAAGAACCTGGTCCAGCGCCGTCATCCTTTTCCCGTAAAGCCAACGAGCGGGTACAGTGACATATTCATGGGCCGCCCCCTGGTAAAGGCGCCTGTGCACCGAAATTGCCCTACGAAAGCGCTCCTTCGAGGCCTCAATCCCGTCGCATACATCTTGCGACGCATCATCGCGCAATAGCAGCTGCGTGCCATTGCGAACCAGGTGGTTCGTAAACTCGAGTGGATACCACTCCTTAATGATTAGATGAGCGGGCTGCGCGAATTCGTCATCCAACGGACCCTCCCTGTAGTAATCCCTGGAGTCGCCAGCGTAAACGATGCCGCTTGAACCCTCCATGCTTTGGACTTCCAGCTTCTCACAGGTGAAATCGGCATCGCTAGGCCTCGTCTCTTCGAGGCAAAATGTGACATCGGGCAGCGCACCGCGCTCCTTGATAAGCTGAATTGCTTCCCTGTTGTCTAACTCGCTTTTCGTCAACTCCATGAATCCTCCTTTTTATGCATAATAGCAGTGCAAAGAGCGCTTACACACATTGGGCATAAGCGAATTTATTTACAGGCAACTGAGACAGACTTTTGCTGAGGCTTCCTTCTCGGTAGAGCACATCAACCGGGACTAGCTTCGCAAACTCTTCAATTACGTTAGCGAAGATGCCATCACCCGAAGCAACAACGATTTTCTCGATGGCCCCCATAGGCTGAGATCTCATTGCGTCAATCAGCGCCTCATCTGCGCCGTTGTGCCCGAATTTCATTACCTGTCGAGCGCCTTTCCAGCCCAAAGCAGCGCTCATATAGTTATCGGTTCCACTTGTGCCAACAACTACAAGATTGCTGTTGTCGGGATTGAAGAGCTCGTCGAACTTGATTTTGAACTCCTTAACAGCCTCAAGAGTAATGCGGGACGTACCTACCATGTTTTCGATGTCAATGAAGCACAGAGTTCGCTTTGCGTTTGCAATGGTCTTTTTCTTTCCCATATGTAACCCCTTTCCAAGATCGTGGTCACATTGTCTTTTGGGGGGCGTGGGAAAAATGGGGTTTTGAATTCTTCAGCATTCAGCTTTCCGCTGAGGCACCTTGGCAGACTCGCCAGCCATTCGCAAGTTCGCTGCAAGGGGTGGAGCATAGGATGAATTTGGTCCAACAATCCCACCGCAGTCCCAACCGTTAAAATCCTTTTTCTTGTTAACGCTTTAGCACCCCTGAAACCCTCAGGGGTGCTACTATCTTTCTAGGGGAAAAGGGGAGCAAAATGAGACATACCTGCCCAAGGTGCATCTGTCTCGTTGCGCGTAATAATCATGGGGAGCCAGGGCCTTGAGGGGCTTGGTCTCATTCCTCTTCCCATTGGAAAAACCGACAAAAAGAGAGGAACGGACGAGCATGGACAAGAAGCTTCTTGCGGTAGCTGGTGGTACTGAACCGGCAGACGTGGTCATTAAGAATGGCCAGATTGTCAACGTGTACACGGGCGAAATTTACGAAGGTGGCGTGGCTATTTGCGATCAGACCATCGCGGCAGTGGGCGACGTTGAATACTGCATCGGCGAGGGCACCAAGATCATCGACGCGGGAGGCAAGTACATTACCCCCGGCTTCATTGACGGTCACATTCATCCTGAAAGCTCCGACTTGGCCATTCGTCCCTTCGCTGAAGGCGTTTTGAAGCATGGTACCACTTCCATCATGACCGACCTGCACGAAGTGGGCGTTGTTTCTGGCATTGAGGGCATTGAAGCCGTGCTGGCTGAAAACGAAATCACCGATTTGAATCTGTATTTCGTCGTTCCTTCTCATGTTCCTTTCAGCCCTGCTCTGGAAACCAGCGCCGGCCAGTTCAATCCTGAAATCATTCGTAAGGCCCTGCAGCGCGAAGACGCCGTGGGCATCTCCGAGTGCGTTGGCCCCTACATTTTGGCCGACTATCCCGACCTGATGGAGAGCCTGGATGACGTTGCTGGCATGAAGGGCATGACTGCCCAAGGCCACCTGGTTGACATGAAGGGCGCTGCTCTGAATAAGTGCGTTGCTGCTGGCGTATCCACCTGCCACGAGGCTCTGAGCCCCGAGGAAATCATGGACCGCGCTCGCGTGGGCTGCTACGCCATGCTGCGTGAGTCTTCTGCCGCCCGTACGCTGGCTCAGCAGCTGACCGCCATTGTGGGTACCGACATTGATACCTCCATGATGAGCATTGTCACCGACGACCTGCACTGCTGCGATCTGGCCGAGACTGGCCACCTGGATCATCACCTGAAGCTGGCCTTGGGCTGCGGTCTGCCCTTTGTGAAGGCCATCCAGATGGTCACCATCAACGCTGCTCGTGCCTTTGAGCTCACCAACATTGGCGCTTTGGCTCCTGGCAAGCGCGCTGACATCAACTTGGTTGAGGGTGATACCGCCGATACCTTCGCTGTGAAGGACGTTTTCAGCCGCGGCAAGCAGGTTGTGGAAAACGGCGAGCTGTTGGTGCATTACCCTGTTGCCGAGCATAATCCTTGCCTGCTGAACACCACCAAGCTGCTGAACCCCATTACCCCTGATAGCTTCAAGATCACTGCTCCCGAAGGTGCCAAGAAGGTTAAGGTTACCTGCATGGACACCCTGCCGTGGATTCCTATCACCCAGCCCCGCGAGGTTGAGCTGGAAGTGGAAGACGGCTATGTGAAGTGCGACCTTGAGCAGGATGTTCTGTACATCGCCCAGGTTGAGCGCTACGGCATCAACGGCAACGTGGGCAAGGCCTTCATGGGTGGTTTCCATCTGAACAGCGGCGCCGTGGCATCTTCCGTGGGCCACGACAACCACAATATTATTGTTATGGGTACCAACTTCGAGGATATGGCTGTTGCGGTGAACCGTCTTATTGAGATTGGCGGCGGCCAGATTCTGGTTGACGGCGGCGAAATCATCAAGGAAATCGCTTACCCCGTTTGCGGTCTGCTTTCCGACCTGTCTGTGGAAGAATTGGCTGCTGAAAAGGCTGAACTCAACGCCGCTTGCGCAGCTCGCGGCTGCATCATTGGCATTCCCATGATGTTCCTGAGCTTCATTTGCCTGGCTGCATTGCCCACCTTGGCCATTACCGACCATGGCTTTATCAATGTGCTTACCATGCAGGTTGAAGATCCCATCAAGGAAGTCATAGAGTAGGTGACGGGGCGCCTAGACAGGCGCTAACATCTTTCAAATAGGAAAATAGGACAACCTATGGCAAACGAAATTGAAAAAGCATTTTATGGAAGATTCTTCCACACCCCCGAATACGGCAAGATGGAGTATCTGGAAGATGCTCTGATTGAGGTAGATTCCCAGGGTATCATTCAGCGCATGGGTCCGGCGGATGCCCAGCTGATTGCCTCCTACCGCGAAAGCGGCAAGCTGGTTGAGCTGGGGGAGGGTCGTTATGGCTTGCCTGGTTTTGTGGACATTCACGTGCACGCACCCCAGTGGCCTCAGGCGGCTTTGGCCCTGGACGAGCCTCTGTATGTGTGGCTGGATCAGCGCACCTTCCCTCTGGAGAGCAAGTTCGCTGACCTGGACTTTGCCAACAAGGTGTATTCCAACTTGGTGAACCACCTTATCGCCCGCGGCACCACTACCACGGTATACATGGGAAGCGCCAACCTGGAATCCAGCGTGATGCTGGCGCAAATCTGCGCTGACCAGGGACAACGCGCCTTGGTGGGCAAGATGGTTATGGATGATCCTGCATCGTGCCCCGATTACTACCGTGACTTGACGCCTGCCCAGGGTGTTGCGGAAACCGAGACTCTAATCAAGCAAGTGGAAGCTATTGGCCGTGATAGTTGGGCTGGTGTTTGGCCGGTGGTTACGCCTCGTTTCATTCCCAGCTGTACCGATGAGGCCCTTAAGGGTTGTGGCGACCTGGCCGCCAAGTACGACGTGTACATTCAAACTCACTGCAATGAAGGCCAGTGGGAGCATGATACCGTGCTGGAGCGTTTCGGCAAGACCGACCCTTATGCTCTGTACGACTTTGGCCTGGCCAATGAGCGAACCATCATGGCGCACTGTCCCTACCTCACCGAGAAGGAGGGCGAATTCTTTGCCAAGCTGGGTGTCACCATCGCTCATTGTCCCATGGCGAATAGCTATTTCAGTAGTGCCGTTGCCCCCATTCAGCGTTTCCGCCGCCAAGGCATTCGCGTGGGCCTGGGCACCGACATCTCTGGCGGTTATAGCCCCAGCATGTATGAGAACATCCGCCAGGCGGTACTGTGCTCCCGCCTGCTGGAAACGGGCGTCAACGCCATGCTGCCCCCCGAGCAGCGCGGCGGCCTGGGGGAGGGCACTCGCCTTTCT
>JAQXTF010000023.1 GCA_029219345.1 Eggerthellales bacterium | reverse complement strand
ATTCCCTTTAAGATGCAGCGCCCCATTATCATGCTGGGCCCTCCGGGCGTGGGTAAGACTGCCGTGGTGGAGCAAATCGCCGAGGAAATGGACGTCAACTTCGTCAGCTACTCCATCACTCACCACACGCGCCAGTCTGCCTTGGGCTTGCCTTTCATCGCGCAGGAGGAATTCGACGGCCGCGAGTATAACGTGAGCGAGTACACCATGTCCGAGATCATCGCCAGTGTGTATCGCGCGCGTGAGGAAAGCGGCGTCAACGAGGGCATTCTGTTCCTTGATGAGGTGAACTGCGTGTCTGAGACCTTGGCGCCCGCCATGCTGCAGTTCTTGCAGTACAAGACCTTCGGCATGCACCGCCTGCCCGAAGGTTGGGTTATTGTGACCGCCGGCAACCCGCCCGAGTTCAACCGTGCGGCGCGCGACTTTGACCCCGCCATGCTGGACCGTCTCATGAAGATTGACATCGAGGCCGATGTGAACGTATGGCAGGAATACGCCGCCGCCCATGGCGTACATCCCGCGGTGACCACCTATCTGGAGGCCAAGCCGGGAAGCTTCTACAAAGTGCGCGCCAACGCTCGCGGCTCCAAGATTGTCACCAGCCGCGGCTGGGAAGATCTGTCGCGCATGCTTCAGGCCTACGAGCATCTGGGGAAGATGCCCAGCGAGAACCTCTATGGTCGCTATCTCCAGGACAAGGAGACTGCCGTTGATTTCGGCGTCTACTACGAGCTGTTCCGCAAGTATCAGGACGACTACAAGGTGACCGAGATTCTGGAAGGGAAGGGCGGTGACGTCGTGCGCGAGCGTGCGCAACACGCCCGCTTTGATGAGCGCGTCGCTTTGGTGGGCTTGCTCCTTGATGCTGTTCTTAGCAGGGTCCATGACGCTATTGAGCTGGAGGAAGCCCTTAAGCTTGTGCGCAAGGACTTGCTTGATTTGAAGGGGCGCTTGGGCAGCGCGGGCGATACTTCTCAGATTGTGGCAAAGTATGCCGAAAGCGTCCGTCGCGGCACTGAAGTGGGCAAACGCGTGCGCAACCAGGTGGGAAACGCCGCTGTTGTTAAAGCGGAGCGCTTGCGTGTTCTTGAGGCAATAGAGGGTGCCATCATTCGCGGTGCTGCTGAAGGCGAAGGCGGATACGCTTCGACAAGAAAGGCATTCAACGCCGAATGCAAGAAACATGCGAAGGCACTTGAGGTGGCGAAATCATCGCTTGATAACGCGTTTCTGTTCCTGGATGGCACCTATGGCGAGGATTCCCAGGAATCCCTTATTCTGACCACCAAGTTGGCAGCCGATGCGATGCTTATCAGGCTTGTTTCCACCCATGGCTCCGAACAGTACATGAAGCACAACAAGAGCTTGCTGTTCACCGAGCGCGGCTTGGGCTTGTTGGAAGAGATTGAGGCCCTGGAGGATTGATGATAGGGATGACGCAGCCGGTTTTGGCGCCGATGCGTAGTAATTTCGAAAAGAGTCATACACATATATCGAGCATGAAGGGGTATCCTGCGGTCGATGAGGAAGGAAAATAGTATGGAGTCTTATTACACTGAAAACGTGGCAGACCTAGAGGCCTTGAAGGCTGCCGGGGAGTTGAAACCAATATCTCCTTATTGTCCAAAAGATGTTCTCATTAAAGTTGCGGAGCTCGGCTTTCCTCTTGGCTCATATTACGTCGATGATTTCGAGGACGCATCTTTTGGCGGCGGAATCGAAAGCGTCGTCATCGAGACTGATGGGATGGGGGATTTGCGTCTCACCTCTTCTGGACGGCTGATTATTCCAGGTTTTTACAAAATATGCGAGGAGCTCGACTATCAAGTCATAGAGGCGTTTCTGCGAGCCGGGTACGCAAATCAGATGGATGCTTCCGCGGCAATTCAGAAAGACCGGAAAGACATTATCGAGTTGTTCGAAAAATACGACGTCCCTATTCGGGCCAAGGTTGTTGTTGATGGTTCGATGTACGTGGACGATAATGGGGTGGTTGAGATTCCAGAAGGCGTTGTTCTGATTGAACCAGGGGCGTTCACCCAGCAGAATATAAAGAAATTAATTCTGCCTTCTTCTCTCGAAGTGATAGCGAGTAAAGCTTTTCGATGGAATTTTGGGGATGAGCTTCGCTTGATTTGCCTTCCAAAGGGAATGAAGTACGTTGCAAAAGCTCCATTCGCTTTTTTGCAAGGATGCCGGATTACCTTTTTTGATGAGTTTGATTATAGATGCGTTAGCAACTTGCAAAAGACTGGTCATTGGCGTGGTGGCACAGAATGCGTGGTGTATTCCGCCAAGACCAATGAAATCAAATTTATGCATTATTTGAATGATAACGAGATGACCTACGCCACGTTGCGGGACTACTGTATAAATGCATGGAGTGCAGGATGCGAGTTTGACTTTTCTCTTGACGACAAGTGGTATCCGAAAATGAAGACGCGCGCCAAAGTGGTTACTGCGTTAAACAGGATTTGCTGGCCTTTACAGCTCGATGAAAGAAATGCAAAAAAATACTGTGCGATGTTGGTAAAAAATATTGAAATAGCTATCGATCATCTAAGCAATTTTGATGATATCGATCGCCTTGGCGCTTTAATCGAAATCGACGCTGTGAACGTGGACAATGCACTCAAACTTGCTGCGTTAGCTAAGGAGAAAAAAGCAAAAAAACTTGCAAAGGCGCTTGCTGGGTTTTACGAGAACGCACCAATCGATTCTGTCCCCAAAGCGAAAAGATCAGTTACCAAGAATCTGACTCCTGCGCAAGCTGCCGATAAGGCCTTCAAATTGCTGGGAGACGGGGACAGCTCGGGTTTGGGGCTCTTGGAGCCTGTGGCGAAAAAATTGACACCCCTTCACAAATCAAGGCTGCTTGAGGCTGTTTCGGTTGGATGCGATGCGCGTGCGATACAAAAGTACTGGAAACTCGTAGGGGAAGTCGAGTTCACAGGAAATGCTCTTGCTCTGGCGATAATGGCCGGCAAGGAAGACAACGCAAGGATGCTGAAGAAGCTCGGAGCAACCTTGACCTATGATGACAGCGTCGACTTAAGGAATATAGGATATCTTTTCAAGAGGCTCTATTGCAAAAATGCTGGAAGAACCCTTGTCCCGGGCGGACTCTATGTAACGCTCATGAATGAATATGACTATCTCCCCCTGCCGGCAACGGACGCGGTTCCAGGAGCGTTTGAAAAAGTCCCATTCGATCAACGCTGTACCCTGTTGGCGTCTTTCGCCAAGGATGGGCTCTTTGACGAAGAGGAGCTCGCTTCGCTTGTTTTAGCCGCAACAGGCAATAACAAGTTGGAGATTGCCGCCGAACTGCTACAGTACGCAGATAATCCGATTAGAAACGGAGCAGTGGCCTTTTCCGCGGATAAGGGCTTTAACGTTTATCATCGACTCGTGGATATGCTTATAAGCGGATGCTCTCCCAAAGTCGCGAAATTCGTTTTGAAAAACGAGGATGGCGAGGCAATTAAGAGCTTTTTGAAGAGCTCGTGGTCGCTGACGTACCTGAAGCAGAGAAACGGGTTCGCCCTCACCCGGTTGCTGCTACCTTATCTCGGCCCTTGGAATAAAGGCTGGGGGTCGATTCCCTTGGCTGCATGCAGAGAAGACGATCGCGGCCTTCTGGCAGCTGTTTATAAGGCGGATGTCAGTCTGATCAAGAAGACTGCAGCTAAATGCATCGATGCTGCGCAAGAGGCTGGGAATACTGAGCTTGTTGCCTGGTTGCTTGAGAAGAATGGGGAAGAAGTTGCCAATCCGACGACCGACAACAAGGGCAAAGAAAGCACCAAACCTTCTGGTGAGCTTATAGAGACCTGTGGCAATTCGACATTCTTCCAAGGCAAGTCGTTCCGCTTCGGTAGCTGGCGAGGCAAGCCGATCGAATGGCTGATTCTCGAGGAATATGGCGACGGCAGAGTGATGGCCCTTGCTCGCAAGGTCATTAAACGTATCCCCTACAACGAGACAGAGGGAGATACGACGTGGGCTGAGTGCTCCTTGCGTAGTTGGCTCAATGGCGAGTTTTTCGAAGGTGCGTTCGACGAGCAGCAACGCAAGCAGATCAAGGTTACACACGTTGAAACGCCTAGCGACTCAGATCGCGGCGTTTCAGGCGGCGAACCGACGGATGATTTGGTATTTTGCTTGAGCGAAGACGAAATCTATGCCAAGTTCGCCTATGCCGGCGCTAGGAAATGCGGATCGGGTGCAGATGGCATGTGGTGGCTGCGCACGCCCGGATCAAAACAGAGTAGGGTGGCGGTCGTGTTCCCCGAGGGCGACACCTCTGAGTGCATGTCGCATGACGTGTTCAACGAAGGCTACGGCATGCCTGGCGTAAGGCCGGCAATCGTAATCGACTTCCAACTTGCGGGTGGTATCGAGGTCAAGTGTGGCGCAGCTGATGTCAAGCTGGCTCTTGGGCCGAAACATGAATACGCGAGTGGGCCGCATGTTGTCGAGCCATCTGTTCGTCGCATGCTTTACGGGAAGGGCTTCCGCTTCAAACGAGCGGGCGAATGGCCAGGAACCGATGCTTCCGTCTCAATATGCAAGGCGGTCGATAGGGGCGTTCCTTATGCGGACGGCAGCGGCACTTGCTCCCCAGAAGCCATTATGATGATTGCTTGCGGCTGCGCGGCCGAATATTCCCATGACAAAGACGGAGTATGGTCGGGTGACACCCTCAGCCGCTCCCAGCCGAAGAAATACGAGTGGTACCGCGAAATCTGGGTGGCTCATGAGGCAAAGAAAATGGCAGCCTTGTTGGACAGGGTCGCATTGTCAAAATATCTTCACGAGCTCGCTGTTGAAAAGGGTGTGCTTGCGCTCATGCCTGCATTGAGCGTGTTCGCTGTAGGTGAGGAGCTTGAGAGCGTTATCGAATGCGCAAAACTGAAGAGTGCCAGCAACTCAAACCAAAGGAAGGCCGTATACCTTGCACGTGGTGGATTGCTGATGAATCGCGAGGAGCGAGCAAAGGAGTTCGCGGATTTGGCAAAGCTTTCGAAGGTTTATCTCAAGCCGTCAAAGCACTACCTTGATATTTATGGGAAAGGCTTGGGCGCTGAGAAGGATTGGCTTGAATGGAGTTAAAGATGCAATGAGGCTTTATTCCGTCTTTGCAAGTCACGAGGTGGTTAAATTGGATTAGATTCGCAAAATAAAAAGCGGTTCTCATCTGCAAAATCATCAATGGGTGCCCCGTTAATTCCCAGCTCGCAGCGCAAAAAATGCGTTCCACTCCGGGAATCCAAGGGTCTTCGAGCTCGCATTGATGCTGTGTGTAGCTGGTCGCGCCAGGCACCTCTGAAGTCCTTCGACTCGGATCGGGCAGAACTTTCCGAGACGCTGGAATGGGTTTGGCTGTAGGTTACGCGCGAATTCCGAGAACAAAATAGTGGGTGTCCCTTTTATTCGTTGTGTTAGACCACTTTGGATACTGGGACTTTTCCTATAATCTTTCTTGCTTAAATAGCAGGCGAAAGCGAAGGAGCTCCTATGGTCACCAAGGATGATGCGTGTTGGATAATCGGCCTTTCCGCAGGTGCGGGC
>JAQXTF010000022.1 GCA_029219345.1 Eggerthellales bacterium | reverse complement strand
CTGTTGTACAAGCTTGCCAACTCTTCCGGGGGAACGATAAAACCACCCCTTATCCAGCGCTGGATAAGCAGCGCGTTTCCTGCGGCATAATAGTATGAAATGTAATCGGCTTTCCAGGAACTGTCGTCAAACCCCAAACGGCGAATGATCTTCTTGTTCAGCTCTTGAATGCCCAATGTCAAGGCATCCACCAAAGGACTGTCAATGCTACCGGGAAGATTGCAGATCTTTATGTAGAAATCCTTATCGTCCTTAATGGCTTGATAAACATTAAGATTAAGCATCTCTGGCATCGTTTTCACCATATCGCTATGAGTGATAATGCTGCCCATAGCCTCATCTAGTTTTATCATGGGCTCAACGATTGTATCGAAAACAACCGCATTCACAATGGCTGCCTTATTCTGGAAATGAGAGTAGAACGTCTTGCGCGAAACGCCTGCATCGAGACAAATCTGATTAACGGTGATTTTATCGTACGGGCACACGTCAACAAGTCGCTTAAAGGACAATATGATTGCGCTTCGGGCACCCATTTCAACCTCTTTCCCGCAGAAGTGTACAACACGAAAAAACCGCTGAATATCGCTCCCCTTGGATTTTAACATGGAGGAATACAACTGTCATATGCAAGGGTGACACTTTGCCAACAATGTAACCATTTATCGCAATTGTCCTGCGTTTTTGCATGCATGCTCACCCACCAAAATCTCTTATTTCATGTTTTGCGAGAACGGAAACATGCATTTCTGCCAATAGGGAAATGCGCACACACCGCGCATCAGACACCAGAAAAAGGAGGATCATCATGGCTGTAGATGTCAAAACGCTTTCAACCTCTCCGGACGCGTTGCCCTTATTACGGGTGCCAGTTCTTGGGGAATTGGTAGCGCACTGGTTCTGACTTTATGGAATACGGCGACGGCGAGTAATCAAAACTTTTCTCTCCCTCTCTCTTTCCCATCGGGGAGGCTCGCGAGCCGTCCCTTCTTTTATGTTGGGCTTTAAACCGCACTCCGCCGCAGGCAATTGCGCATGCTCCAGCGTATAAAAAACGGGCTACCTTCTAGCAGCCCGCAAACAGTCAATCTCAGCAAATATGCTCTTTTACTCGTCCTGCTCCATGGGGAAGTACTCGAGAACAGTGCCAATGTCTTCGCGGAAGTCATAGTATTCCCAGCCAAAGGGAATACCGTTTTGATGGCCGCAAATAAGCTGCTTATGGCCCGATGCACGTAGACCCTCAGGGTCGTCAGTCATTACGCTCAGATGATGAAGTGCGGCGTGACCGCCGTTCTTCTTGATGAACTGAGCATAGTCGGAATCTTCATCCAGAGGCTGGATGAGCTCAATTTCAATGTCGCACTCGTTGTTGGTTGCGCACAGGAATGCGTACTCGTGCGGCTCGCCGTTCAGCTTCATGTTGGTGAAACCCTCGGGATTCACCTCGGTCACCGGGCTCCAATCCTCAAGGCCAATAGCCTTAAAAGCCTCAATCGTTGCCTGAATATCAGGCGTCACGAAACCGACTTGCTTAATCTCTGTCATATGACAACCCATAACAGTTCCTTTCCTCGGAAGAAAACGCTTAGTTCGCCTTGGGTGCAGAAGGTGCAGCAGGAGCACCAGGTGCAGCAGGAGCAGCCGGCTTAGGCTGCTTAATATCCTGAGCAGTCAAAACCTGTGCAACTTTATCAGCTAGGCTGGAAAGATCCGCCTGGCAATAGGGGCATCGCTTGGTCTTGGGGTTTACCACCTGAGAAAGATCTTCTTCGCATTCAGGGCAGATAAGCTCCACCGTGATGCCAGCAGGTCTAAAACACATAGGTTTTCCTTTCATTTTGCAAGGTGCGGCGCCCCGCAGAACACCGCACCCATACGTTATGCTTTTTTAGGCAACGGGGATGTTGCCCAGACCGATAGACTTGTCGCCCACCGTAAGCTGCTGCTCATAACGCTTGGTGCCGCCCTGAATAACCAGGGTGTACTCGCCAGGAGCAACATCACGCAACCAGAAGTCGCCAAAGGCGTCGGTACGAGCAGTGTAGGAGTTGCCATCGGTGCGCAGGGTAACGCGGCCACCGATGATGACCTCTTCAATCTCGGGATCGTACACCTTGCCAGCGACAAAGGTTTTGGGCAGGCCACGATAGTACACGCGGGTCTGCAAACCAAACTCGGGATGCAGGCGCTCGGTGTTGGTCAGGTCCAGCTCGCTTTCCTCAGCGTACTGAATAACGTCCATGTGGCAGTTATCAACGCAGCGAGGAGTGGAAATGGGATAACCACGGTCGATAAGATGAGCGCAGCCGGTGCACTTCTGAGCAATCTTAAGATCCTCGTTCAGGAAGATTGCGTTATAGGGACATGCATCCAGGCAGGCTCCGCAACCGTCGCACTTTTCGGGAAGTAGCAGAACTAGGCCGTCTTCGCGAATCTGGAAAGCATCCTTGGGGCATGCAGCGGCACAGGGCGCATCGGCGCAGTGTTGGCACATGGTGGGAACATAAGACACCTTAACGTGGGGCCTTGCACCATGCTCGGTCTCAACGAGACGCATCCAGAACTGGCCAGTGTCGGGCTGGGGCTTAGCGTAGGGGGTCCAGTCGTTGCCGCAATGCTCGTCCTTGCAGCCAATCTGGCAGTCGTAGCAACCTACGCACTTGTCCAAATCAATGAGAAATGCCTTCATCTTTTATTCAACTCCTTCAACCCAACCGGCGTAATGGGAACCAGATGCGGGATCGTAAGCGCGCTCGAATGCTTCCGGATACTCCTGCTTCCACTGTTCCATCTCGGCGTCCGTAACCTTCTCAACAGCAACCAGATAGCCACTTACCACGAAGCCATAGCAATGCTTGGAGATGGGGCCAGCAGGGCTAATCAGGTTGATATTGCCGCCACGGTCAAAGTTGGGAGCGATTGGATCGGAGCGAGAGCCCTTGCAGACCATAACAGACTGCGGCAGAATACGCTCGGACACCTTAGCGCCCGCCAGAACGGTACCGCGTTCGTTGAACACCTTCACGATGTCGCCATCAACAATGCCCAACTTCTCAGCATCTTCGGGGCACAGCCAGCAAGGCTCGTACAGATAGCCGTCCTTGCCCACAACCTTTGCCGTGGAAATCTCACGATGCCAGGTGATGTCGTCGCACTGAGCATGGAAACGCCAACGGCCGGTGCAAGCGTTCACCAGGAACGGATACTTCTTGGCGCGCTCGCCGCGCAGGGTCTCGTCGTGAGACCAGCCATCTTCCTCGGAGCCACCCTCGACCCACTTGGCCAGAGGACCGCGTTCCTTATCCTCGGGGAAGCCATCAGCCAGTTCCTGGCTGTAGAACTCAATGAGGCCGGATTCGGTGTCCATGGGGAAGTTCTCGGGATCGTCGTAGAACAGGCGTGCGTTGGGCTTGATCTTATCCCAATTCTTCTGCAGCTTGGGAATATAGAAGCCCTTCTCGCGGAACTCTTCCCAGCTGATTTCCTTGGCAACCTTGGAGCGCTCGAATTCGCTGCGCTGCTGCTGCTCGATGGTAAGGCCAACAGCGGGCTGGCCATCGATCATGCCAGCCGCCATCTGATCGGCCAGTTCCTGGCCGCCGTAACGCTTAGCAATCTCGAGGGAGATCTGGTAGTCGGAAAGGGACTCGCCCACGGGAGGAATAGCGGCGTCCTGAACTGCGGCAACTTCGATGGAGTCACCCATGCCAGAACCAACAACATCAGCTTCCTCGACAGGAGTAGTAACGGGAAGAACCAGGTCAGCGAAGAGGGAGTCGTTTTCAAGCCAAGGATGGTTGGTTACGACGCACTCCAGCTTGGGGTTACGCATAGCGTTCTGGAAAGCGAAACCGCCGCCCCAGCAAGTCTCGTTGCAGGGCTTCTCGGACCAGAGCATGTGGACTTCGCAGCCGCCCTCATCCTCGGGGATGGGATATCGGAACTCTTCGAACTGCTCATCGCGGGTAGCAAAGATGATCTGAGGAGAACCCCACCACTGAGAGTGGCCGTCCTCGATGGACTTGGCAATCAGCGTACGTGGAATGGTCTGGTCTGCCGGATAGAACTGCAGAGCGTGCATCTCAGAGAACAGGAAGGGACCAGAGCAGGTTGCGCGGGTCTTCTGCTTTGCACCACCGTAGGTGAACAGGTGCATCTGCTGAACACCAGGAGCGCCAAAGCCCTGCAGAGCCAGCTTGTACACTTCGGTACGGCCGGGCTCATGACTGTAAGGGCCACGCACATGGCAACCGCAGTAGTGCAGGATGGTGGTTGCCTTCTTGCCCCATTCGCGTGCCAGGGCCTTAATGGTCCAAGGTTCGGTGCCGCAGCGCTCAGATGCCCACTTGGGATCCTTGGGAATACCGTCTTCCTCACCAAGGATGTAGGCCTTCAGCTGCTCAAAGCCTGTGGTATGGGTTGCAACATAGTCGGCGTCGTACAGGTTCTCGGTGAGCCACACGTACATAATGCCGTAATCCAGAGCAACGTCGGTGTTGGGCAGCAACGGTATCCAAGTGATCTCGTCATGGCAGACAGAGGTGTAGGTGCAGAAGGGGTCGACAACGACCATCTTGACACCGGTATCCATCATGAAGCGCATAGCGCGGCTCATCCACTGAGCGGAGTAGTTCTGGGTGGTCTCCAGGTCGCCCGCCTGCATAACAACCATCTCGGCGTTCTCGCAAACATCCTTCAGAACGTTCCAGCCAGCATCGAACATTGCCAAGCCAGCCTGAACCTGTGCGCCCCACACAAACTTTGCGCCCCAGTAAAAACCTTCAACGGAGTCGGGAGTACGAACTTCACGAGTCCAACCACCGGTACGCATAAGGAAATTCATGTGGTTGCCGCCAACCATATGAATCAGTTTGGACTGGCAGTGACCGTCTTCGCCAACAGCCAAAACGGCGTTTTCGCCATAGGTTTCACGGATGCGCTTTACCTCGGAAGCCATGATATCGCAGGCTTCATCCCAGCTGATGCGCACGAACTTGCTACGACCGCGGTTCTCGGGATGAATCTTCTCGGGATCGCCACCGGGCTCCCAGTCGACACGCTTCAGGGGGTACTTCACGCGATTGTTGGAATAGATACGCTTCTTGTATGCCAGGGACTGATAAGGCGGAGCCGTCTTAACAGGGCAAGAAAGGGTCTTGCCGCGAACAGTGAAAGACCACAAGCTATCCTTGAGTTCATCCATGGTGTACTCGTCGGTGTAACGGATAGGCCTGATTCGAACGACCTTACCATTCTTCGAGTCAACCGCAGAAAGCTCGCCGCCCGTACCGCCGCACGCCATACCACGATAAATGGTGGTTTCCGGCTCTTGCCACGGTCCGTTGGCCATATTTTCTGCCATATTCCTCTCCTCTCTTTTTTTGGATTGTTGGATTGTTTTCCGGAAATATCCGGCATATTCATCGTTGTTGAATCAACAGGGTGTTTCAATTCTCAAAGGCGCTTACTTGAGCGAGGGTGACACCTTATTCAAGCAAGGCGTGATGAGCTTGGGTGACGTTTCGCCGCTCCCGTTACGTCTAAGCGCCGTGTTTCCCGCAGCTGCACTCATGATCGTGATCGTGGTCGTGATCTGCGAAGCTATGACAGCTACAACCTTCTTCGGCGTCGGCGTAATACTTCTCGTGACCAATGTGACTGCTCCAATCAAGGGCACCCAGCAAATCAACGGAGAAAGTCAGATCGTGACCTGCGAATTCATGGTTGTAATCAAACGTTACAACGCCTTCTTTAATAGACTCAACGCGCACGCGCAGCGGGCCTTGCTCCGTGGAAAACACCACGAAGCCGCCCACGGGCAAGTCCATTCCATTAGGAATTCTGATTAGGGGCACACGTTCTTTCAGGGTTTCGTCATACACTCCGTATGCTTCCTCAGCCGGAATCACGAACGTCGCACGATCGCCCACGTTCATTTGCACAATACGGGCTTCCAGCGCAGGAAGAATCTCATTTTCGCCAACAGTGAACTCAAAAGGCGTATTTCCTTGGAGGTGCGAGCTGTAGAAGATATTTCCGTTCTCGAGCTTACCCTCAAAATGCAACTTCAGTTTTGTTCCCTGCGGATACATAAAACCCTCCATACCGTAATGCCCACATTGCTGCTTTGGGCTCAGCCAGCAACCGACCGAGCCCAAAGCGTGCGTCGCAAGCAGATTGCGACAACCTGAATACTATTCAGGCAGCTTCTTCAGTGCTTCGTCCAGCTCGGGCAGCATATCGGGAGGCAGCATATCGGGAGCCATCTTTGCCAGGGTGGCAATAGGCATGCTTGCACCCAACTTGAGCTGGGGGTTTGCCTTCACGCCGGGAACGAAAGACTCCAAAACATCCATTGCATCTTCGCGCTTCATGACTTCCTTGAGCTTGCTCTTAATAGACAGGGCCATTTTTTCCTCCTTGTTTTAAATTGCATGAAATCGTCATGCCCGATGGCCCCATTATTGCCAGCGTATTTTTGCAGCTCAATTCTCAATTCAGCGCTCTGTTCCGCGCATAGGTAACAAAAAGGCCTGTTCGCAACCATTCCTGTAACGAACAGGCCTTTTTGACTCTACCGTTTACCCAAAGAAGAATTTCGGTCAGCTCACAAGGCAAAAAAGCATTTGCTACCATCAAGCAGCCCCATTGGATCATTTAGGGAAAGGAGCAGTTGTGGCTTTTGGAGTTTTGCCTCCCTACAATCCGCTTTTGGTAACAGCAGCTTTTTTTAACGCGTTAACGCAGATGGACTATGCGCGAGTAAACTTCGACGAAAGTTATATGCAATCAAGCCCCTACTCTCTCGCAAAAATAGCGATAAATACCGATCACAGCGAGCCCCTTTGCACAAACAGCTTCACCATACTGGGCTCAGCGGCGAACAATCAGATTACCGTCCCCGCCGTTGTGGCAAGCGACTATTTGCATGCCATTCGCGTATTTCAAGGGATTATTCACGCCTACGAATGGCCTTTTACCCGGGACAACTGCCACGAACTGTTGCGAGACGACGAGCACAACCTGCTCACGCTTTTTTTCGGCATTATGTTCGAAATTCCCCATTCACAACAATGCCTTACACGCATGGGTTTAAGCCGCTCTTGCGCGAAGCACAACATTCTCTGGCAAGAGATGGCAACAGGCGAGTTGCACCCCTTTATCCAAAAAATCAATTACACCCTCGGAGAAATCATTCGCGAAGACTGCCGCAAAGGCCACACGGGCATCATCGCAAACCAGTCATACATTCCTTTGCTGGC